>NZ_ONTA01000029.1:0-5313 GCF_900320625.1 Megasphaera sp. DJF_B143 | reverse complement strand
CCTATTCGGCCTTTGCCGGTGGTACGAGCCAGCCGAGCATGAATACCTTCTACTATGCCATGAGCGGCAAGGACCGCCAGCCGGACCTCAACATTGATGCCATGGAAGAAATGTCCCGTTACTGGGCAACCGTACGGCCATATTACAAAGGAGTCGATAAGGCCGAACCGTATCCCAACACGGAAACGTATTATTGTGAAATGCCTGGCGGCCAGTTCTCCAACCTCCGCCAGCAGGCGAAAGCCGTCGGACTGGGCGACCGCTGGAACGATATCAAGAAGATGTACCACGATGTCAACCTCATGTTTGGCGATATCGTCAAAGTTACGCCGTCTTCCAAGGTCGTCGGGGATATGACGCTGTACATGGTACAGAACGATCTGACGGAAAAAGATATTTATGAAAAGGGCGATACCCTTGATTTCCCCCAGTCTGTCGTAGAATTCTTCGAAGGCCGTCTGGGCTTCCCGTATCAGGGCTTCCCGGAAAAACTCCAGAAGATTATCCTGAAAGGCAAGAAACCGTTGACACAGCGTCCTGGCAAATTGCTTGAACCGGCTGATTTTGAAGCTATCCGTAAGAAACTGGAAGACGCCGGCTACAGCCATAGCGACGAAGACATCAACGCCTACTGCCAGTATCCGAAGGTATTTACGGACTACAATGACCGCAACAAGAAATATGGCGATGTCAGCGTCCTCGACACTCCGACCTTCTTCTTCGGTATGAAGCAGAATGAAGAAATCACGGTCGAACTGGAAGAAGGCGTAGACCTGGTCATCAAACTGATCAATATCAGTGATCCCGATGACAGCGGCATGCGCACCATCACGTTCATGTTCAACGGGGCAGAACGTGAAATCCAGGTGCAGGACAAAAACGTGGACCAGACCAGCGTCACCAGCAAGAAAGCCGATCCGGACAAGATCGGTGACATCGGCGCTACCCTTTCCGGCTCCGTCGTCAACGTCCTCGTCACCAAGGGCCAGAAAGTCAAGAAGGGCGATCCTCTGGTCGTAACGGAAGCCATGAAGATGGAAACGACCATTACGTCACCCATCGATGGCGTCGTCGGTGAAATCTATGCCGTCAAAGGCAAACCAATCATCAGTGGCGACTGCCTCCTGGAAGTACTGGAAGGCTGATCCTGATAGAAGTATATATGAATCCGTGGCATGAATTAGCTGTCATGCCGCGGATTTTTCTTTTTTTATTCAGCCGTGCCTCCCGCTTATGGCAAAATGACTGTGCAACATCTACAAACTACAAACAGAAAAGAGGTTGTCTTTGTGGGACAACCTCTTTTGGGCATATAGGACCAGAATCTGTCTTTTAATGGCTGTATTGGGTGCGTTTGCGGCGCACAGTCCAGCTGATGGCCAATAAGATGAGACCGGCGGCGAAGAAGACATACTTCATGCCGATGAAGGTGGCGATGGCACCTCCCAGGATAGGACCGGTCATGGCACCAATCTGCTGGGCAGAGAATAACAGGCCGAAGACGTGGCCTTTGGTGCGGGCGTCGGTGTGTTCGGCCAGGATGGCATTGATGGAAGGAAAGATGCCAGAAAAGAACAGGCCTACGGCGAACTGACTGGCAGCAAATCCATAGAGCGTCGTCGGCAGGGCCTGGAGAAAAAAGAAAATGCCAGCCAGGACCAGGGCATAGCGCATGGATTTGAAGAATCCGTGGTGCTGTCCGAAGCGTCCCCAGAGGGGGGCCGTGATGGCGCTGGCAAATCCGCCGAGAGAAAAGACGAGGCCTGAAACAAAGACGAGATTATCCATATTCTGGGCCATATGAGAGATATACGTAGTCAGGATAGGCTGGACAATGAGGATGACGACCTGCACCAGGGCAGAGCAGATCAGCATGTGAAAGATGATAGGGACTTTCCACAGGCTCTTTGGTTCGGCCGTGGCCTCTCCTTCGTCAGGCTCTGCCGGCTTGGCCGGTACACGGCTGAGGTCTGGTTCTTTGATGAAAAAGACGAGGACGAGGAAATTCAGGAAGAGAGCGCCTGAGGCGAGGAAAAAGGACATGCGCATGCCGAACAGTTCTGCCAGGATGCCGCCGAACAACGGGCCGATGATGCCGCCTGCCGTCAGGGCTCCCTGCATGATGCCCAGACAGATGCCCAGTTTCTGGGGCGGCGCATAAATGGTCATGATTGCCAGTTCCATAGGCCACAGGCCGGCGGCAAATCCCTGGAACATGCGCATAAATGTCAGCTGCAGTGGCGTCGTGACGATGCCGCCGAGGAAGTAACTGACAGACAGGAGCAGGCTGGCGCGGATAGCCATGAGACGCTTTCCCTTGCGGTCGGCCATTTTTCCCCAGATAGGAGCCATGATGGCACTGACAAGGAAGGTAGATGAAAAAACAATCCCCGACCAGATATTGACCGAAGTGGCGGAGACGCCCAGCTCACGGGTCAGGTACATGGGGAGGAAGGGGATGAGCATCGTATAGCTCGATGACATAAAAACGACATTGCACGTCAGGATAGCAAGACAGACTTTCCAGTTCACGTAATCGGCTCCTTTCAGACAGAGGTAATAGAAGGAACAGCCGGAGCCGCGACGCTGAGTAGAAGCGTCGCGGCTCCGGCGGATATTTTTTGTATCATACTATTATAATACGGCAGTTTGACAATTTCAACATTATCCGTTGAAAATTCATACCTATACTTCTATAATAAAAGCAGTGTCATTATAAAAGAAAAGAGGATAGGACCATGTTTTTGTATATTATCAAGCGGATAGGCGGTGCCATCGTCGTCCTGTGGGCAGTCATTACGATTACCTTCGGGCTCATGCATGCCATTCCCGGTGGCCCGTTTACAGAAGAAAAAAAGCTGCCTCCGGCCGTACTGGCCAACATAGAGGAACGGTATCATCTCAATGATCCCCTGCTGACGCAGTATGGCGATTACCTGAAACACGCTGCCGTACTCGACCTGGGGCCGTCTTTCAAATATCCCGGTCAGACGGTCAATGAAATCATAGCGGAAAGTATGCCCGTGTCGGCCCAGCTGGGGCTGATCAGCCTGTTGCTGGCGCTGGGGACGGGCGTAACAGCCGGCCTTCTGGCGGCGTGGCGCAAGAATACGTGGATGGATTATGCCCTGATGCTCGGCGCGACCTTGGGTGTTTCTGTGCCGAGTTTTATCCTGGCAGCCGTCCTCATACAGCTCTTTGCCTTTACCTGGCCGGTCCTGCCGGCGGCAATGTGGAAGGGGCCGGCCTACGTTATCCTGCCGGCGCTGGCTCTGGCAGCCCATCCTACGGCCTTTATCATGCGCCTGACCCGGTCCAGCGTCCTCGATGCACTGTCCCAGGATTATATCAAGACAGCCCGGTCCCGCGGTATCAGTACGCGGCGGCTCCTCTGCCATCACGCCCTTCGCAACGCACTGCTCCCCGTAGTCAGTTATATTGGCCCTCTGGCGGCGGCACTGCTGACGGGAAGCTTTATCGTCGAATCGATTTTTGCCATTCCCGGATTGGGGCGCCATTTCGTGACCAGCATCTATAACCGCGATTACACGGTCATACTGGGCATTACTATATTTTACAGTTTTCTCATCATTTTTATGAATCTTATCATTGATCTCATATATCCGCTGCTGGATCCCCGGATCCGGCTGCAGAACCACAAGGAGGGATGACCATGACGCCAGACGATTTTGCGCCGCTTCAGGAGGCAGATAAAGAAACGCTGTACGTGCCGCCCCAGAAGCTGCGGGAGCGGGGATGGCAGCAGATGAAACACAATAAACTGGCCCTGTGGGGACTGGGCATCGTCATTATCATGACAGTTATGGCTCTGTTCGGCCCTCTCCTGGCACCGTATTCGTACGTCGATCAGGACCTGACCATGGCCAACGCCTGGCCTGGGCCGGATCACTGGTTCGGCACCGATTCCCTGGGCCGTGATTTGTTTGTCCGCGTCCTCTACGGGGCTCGCATTTCCCTTTCCATCGGCCTTGTGGCCAGTCTGATCAATGTCTGCATCGGCGTATTGTACGGCGGTTTTGCCGCTCTCTCCGGCGGCAGGACGGACCGGATCATGATGCACATCGTCGATGTCCTTTATTCCATTCCCATGCTTCTGTACGTCATTCTCCTCATGGTCGTATTCAAACCGGGCCTGATCAATATTTATCTGGCTCTGGGCATTGCCTACTGGCTCAATATGGCCCGTATCGTCCGAGGTCAGATTCTGAGCCTCAAACAGCAGGATTACGTCATGGCCGCCCGGTCCTGCGGGTCATCCACCTGGCAAATCCTGCGCCGCCATATGATCCCCAACTGCGTAGGGCCTATCATCGTGACGTTGACCTTGTCTATTCCCGATGCAATTTTCACTGAAGCCTTTCTAAGTTTCATCGGCCTCGGCGTCTCGGCTCCCATGGCCAGCTGGGGTGTCCTGGCTTCGGAAGGCATCAACAGTATGCGTTCTTTTCCTTTCCAGCTCCTGTTTCCGGCTCTGGCCCTGTGCCTGACCATGCTGGGTTTTATGTTTCTTGGTGACGGCCTGCGCGATGCCCTGGATCCACAGAATGATAAGGAGGGCGGACGATGAATCACCATCTTCTTTCCATAGACAATCTGTCCATCTCTTTCCGTACTTACCGGGGTGTACTGGAAGCGACCCACCAGGTTTCGCTCGTCGTCGATGCCGGTGAAACCGTCGGTATCGTCGGGGAATCGGGATGCGGGAAATCCGTTACGGCCCATGCGGTCATGAAACTGCTCCCTGGCGACAGCGCGATATATTCATCGGGCCATATCTTCTGGGACGGCAGAGATATCCGTTCATTGGACGAAAGTGCCATGAACCGTCTCCGCGGCCGCGACATGGCCATGATATTCCAGGACCCCATGACGGCCCTCAACCCGGTCCTGACCATTGGCGATCAGATAGAAGAAGGCCTGCGCCAGCATCATATGAGCCGGCAGGAAGCAAGGCAAAAGGCCCTGTCCCTATTGCGCGAAGTGGGCATCACGTCGCCAGAGCGGCGGCTGTACCAATATCCGCATGAACTGTCGGGAGGGATGCGCCAGCGATGTCTCATCGCCATGGCATTATCCTGTGAACCCCGCCTGTTGTTTGCCGATGAACCGACGACGGCTCTCGATGTGACGACGGAAGCCCAGGTATTGCAGCTCCTGAAAAAACTGCAGGCGGAACATCAGATGGCCGTCGTCCTCATTTCCCACAATCTCGGCGTCATCGCCCAGATGTGCCGGCGCGTCTATGTCATGTATGCCGGTGTCGTCGTAGAAACGGGCCGGGTAGAAGATATT
>NZ_ONTA01000014.1:0-2523 GCF_900320625.1 Megasphaera sp. DJF_B143 | reverse complement strand
GTTACACAAGGACTGCCGACTAAAGTCATTGGCCAGAATCTGGTTTATTACGAAAAAACAGATTCGACCAATTCATTGGCCAAAAAACTGGCCAATGAAGGGGCGGAAGAAGGTACGGTTGTCGTGGCAGAAGAACAGAGCGGCGGCCGGGGACGGCTGAATCGTTCCTTTTTATCGCCTTTTGCCCAGGGACTATGGTTTTCGCTTATCCTGCGCCCTCCTTTCCTGCCTATGGAAGTATCGAAGATGACTCTTCTCGCTGCCGTGGCGATCACTCATGCTCTGCGCCAGCAGGGACTGGAATGCGGAATTAAATGGCCCAACGATATTCTGGTGCATGATAAAAAGATTGTCGGTATTCTGACGGAACTCAACGCTTCTATGGAAAAAATCAATTATTTGATCATGGGCATCGGCATCAATACGGGCATTACGAAAAAAATGCTGCCCCGGGATCTGAAAAAGACAGTAACCAGTTTTGCCATGGAAAATATACCGGTAAACAGGACAAAGCTGCTGCGGGATGTTTTCTGTGACTTGGAACGTTACTATTTTGAAGCGGAAAAAGAAGGATTTTCTCCCATATTAGAAGAATGGAAGAAATTATCCTGCATGCTTGGTAAAGAAGTAGAAGTCGTCATGCCGGACCGCACGTTTTCCGGTGTGGCTTTTGACCTGGATGACAGTGGAAATCTGCTGGTCCGGACTGATAGCGGAGTAGAACGGGTCCTGGCCGGCGATGTCCGCGTCCGCCCGATTCAGGCGTAAAGGCAATTTTTCATAATTTTTATGGTACGTGCTCTGTCTTTTTATGGTAAACTCTGTTATCATATAGGAAGTGTGATACAGTGACAGAGACGGTTATTTCATCTGCCGTCTGTTGTATCGAATCGAATACAGAGGTGGATCAAACCATGCTATTAGTTATTGATGTAGGCAATACCAATATTGTGCTCGGGATCTTTGATGATAAGACACTTCTCGATCATTGGCGTATTTCGACAGATCGTCTGCGCACGACCGATGAATACGGCGTGCTCGTGCGCAATCTTTTCTATTTAAATCATGTGAATTCGGAAGAAATCGACGCTATCATTATTTCTTCCGTCGTGCCTTCTGTCATGCCGACTTTGGAACGGATGTGCCAGCGTTATTTTGGCATTGCGCCGCTTATCATCGGCCCGGGCATCCGGACTGGCATGGATATAAAATATGACAATCCCCGTGAGGTGGGAGCCGACCGCATCGTCAACGCTGTTGCAGCGTATGAATTATATGGTGGTCCGGTAATCATCATTGATTTTGGTACGGCTACTACGTTCTGTGCCGTCGATAAGAAAGGAGATTATCTGGGCGGGTCCATCTGTCCGGGTATCGGCATTTCGACAGATGCACTCGTACAGCGCACGGCTCTGCTGCCCCGTATCGAAGTGCGGCGCACAGAGCGGGTTATCTGCCGCAATACCGTAGAAAGTATGCAGGCAGGCGTGTATTATGGCTTTGTGGGCCAGGTGGATGGCATCGTATCACGGATGCGCCGTGAACTGGGGAGCAATGCCCGTGTCGTCGCAACGGGAGGACTGGCCGTCATTATTGCCCCGGCGACGAAATCCATTGATCTTGTCGAACCCATGCTTACCTTGGAAGGATTGAGAATTATCTATGAACGCAACCGCTAAGCCGTTTTATATCGGCACTGTGCGGCTTTCTGCGCCTGTGATACTAGCTCCGATGGCTGGTGTCTGTGATTTACCGTACCGCGTCATTGCTCATCGCTATGGCGCGGCTTTGGTTTGTACGGAAATGGTCAGCGACAAGGGGCTGCTGTATCATAATGTACATACGCAGGACATGCTGCGCATAGCGCCGGAAGAACATCCGGTATCCATGCAGATTTTTGGGGCCGACCCTCATACGATGGCAAAGGCGGCAGCTTCGGTAGAAGAAGCGGGTGCCGATATAATCGATATCAACATGGGATGTCCTGTAAAAAAAGTAGTGACCAATGGCGAAGGAGCGGCTCTCATGAGAGATCTTCCCCGGGCGGAAGCGATTATCCGTGCCGTCGTCCAGGCTGTATCCATTCCCGTTACGGTTAAAATGCGTACGGGGTGGAATGAGGAGGAATTTACGGCTCCGGAACTGGCAAAACGGGCAGAAGCGGCCGGGGCGGCTGCCGTTACGGTCCATGGCAGGACGAGAGAGCAGTTTTATAGCGGGAAGGCCGATTTGAAAAAAATCGCTGCCGTCGTCCGGGCTGTATCCATCCCGGTCATTGGCAACGGGGACATTATCGATGGACCGTCGGCTGCGCGGATGTTCGATGAGACAGGGTGCCAGGCCATCATGGTCGGCAGGGGAGCCCAGGGAAATCCCTGGATTTTTCCACAGATACGGGCTTATCTGGAATCGGGAACCATACAGTCCCCGCCGTCACCGGCTGAACGGTACCGGCAGATGCTGGAGCATTTCCAGGCCCTGCGGGCCTATAAGGGCGATTATACAGCTCTCAGGGAAATGCGT
>NZ_ONTA01000062.1:0-4486 GCF_900320625.1 Megasphaera sp. DJF_B143 | reverse complement strand
GAAAAGTCAAAGCCGCGGACGACGAGATTTTCCCCGAAGGCCCCGCTCTGCACATCGGCCCCGCGGGCACGGAATGCGTCAATCCGGTCTGCCGAAAGCAGGCTGACCTGGCGGTGCCAGTGGCCGGCATGGGCATCGCCCCGGATTCCCCAGTCAGCGACCAATTCTGCCGACTCTACGGGCTGTTTCTGCGTTCCCCGTACTGTACTAATACATATGGCTTCTATGCGTCCCATCTTATCCTCCAATCTGATTCATCGTTTTATGTTCTGTAATCCGGCTGGCATCGGAAAACTGGTGCTGTTCCGGTTTTGCCATTATGGCTCTGGTCACGGCCTGCCGCAACCGCTCCTGCCGGTCGGGAAGTCCGCTCCGGATAATGTCTCTGACAGATATGCCCTGTTCATAGCACAGACAAGGTTTCAATACGCCCGTACTGGTCAGACGCAGCCTGTTGCAGCTATGACAGAACTGGTGCGTATTGGCTCCGATAAAGCCGATATGTCCCGTAAGAGAAGTACTGCCATAGTAGACGGCCGGCCCGTTGCCATGGTGGCGGCAGGGGGACAGGTCGGGCCAGACCTGTTTCAGCCGGGAAAAAGCTTCGCCAACAGGGACACCCTTCATCTGCCGGCCACAGCCGATTGGCATGAGCTCAATGAACCGTACGTCCAGCGGCCAGTCACGGGCCAGTTCCGCCAGAGGCAGGATCTGGGACACCGTTTCCTCCAATAACACCGCATTCACCTTAATTCTGACTGGCCGTGTCAGTGCCTGCCGGAGAGCGGATAGAACCACATCGAGCTTCCCGCCGCCGGTCAGGTTTGCATACTGACTGGCCGAAAGCGTATCCAGACTGATATTGATACTGCTCACTCCGGCCTGACAGAGAACAGGAAGGGCCTTATTCAGGAGCTGACCATTGGTGGTCAGTGTCACATCACAGACGCCCGGCAGCGCCGTGAGTTTTGATATAAAGGAAAGGGCTCCCTTTCGCACGAGCGGTTCGCCTCCGGTCACTTTAAAACGATTGATGCCCAGTGAAACAGCAGCGTTACAAATTTCCAATATTTCTTCATAACGCAGGATTTCATCGTGCCCGACAGACGGCACGTCAGAGGGCATGCAATAGCGGCAGCGCAGATTGCAGCGGTCCGTCAGGGAAATACGCAGATAATCGATAGTACGGCCCCAAGTATCACGCATGTGGGTCGTCTCCTTTCCCATAGATAAAATGGCCGCTTTTGCCACCTTTCTTCTCTACCAGATGAACCTGTTCGATGTGCATATTTTTATCGACGGCTTTGCACATGTCATACACGGTAAGCAGGGCTATAGAAACACCTGTAAGCGCTTCCATTTCGACACCTGTCCGGCCCTGGCAGCGTACCAGACAGCGGGCCTCGATGGCACGGTCTTCCGGTACGGGAGAAAAGGTTACGGCACACTTGGTCAGTGCCAGGATATGGCACAGGGGAACGAGATCACTCGTTCTTTTTGCACCCATGATGCCGGCAATCTGGGCCACCGTAAGTACATCGCCTTTTTTCATAGTACCGGCCTGTACCATGGAAAAGCAGGTATCGCTCATATAAATCCGCCCAACGGCTACGGCTTCCCGTGCCGTTATCTCCTTCTGGCCCACGTCTACCATGCGGGCATTCCCTGCTTCATCAATATGAGAAAACTGTTCCATTCTTTCCTCCTATTTGCCAAATCCACAGTTCGGGAAGGTACAGACCGGGCAGTTCAGGCAGTATCCGCCTTCTCCCAGAGATGCCAGCCGGTCTGCCGTAATGGGGACGCCGGCAATAAGGGATGGCAGGACGAGGTCAAAAATAGTCCGCCGAGCATACATGACACATCCCGGCAATCCCACGACAGGCCGGCCGTCGGTCATATAGGACAGGAGGAACATCGCTCCTGGCAGGACCGGCGCCCCGTAAGATACGATGCGGGCTCCCGTATTTTTGATGGCCAGCGGCGTCTGATCATCAGGATCGACACTCATCCCACCCGTGCAGAGAACCATGTCCAGGTGCTGTTCCAGCATGCCGTTGATAGCCCGGGTAATAGCCGCCGGATCGTCATCGAGAATGTCGTGGGCTGCCATCACCGCCCCGAATTCTGCCATTTTGGAAACGATGACATCGGTAAACGTATCTTTGATACGGCCGTGGAACACTTCACTTCCTGTCGTCACGACGCCATAGCGGATGTTCCGGAAGGGGACGACCTGCATCAGTGGTTGGGAACCGGCTGCCTGTTTTGCCGCCTCCATCTTTTCTTTTTCAATGACCAGCGGAATGATCCGCGTCCCGGCCAGACGGTCTCCTTTTCTGACGGCAAATCCGCCATGCCGGGTGGCAATCATCATCTGACCCAGGGCATTGACCCGGTACAGGCCCTGCGTATCGACGAGAAACAGACCGTCACAGTCCGCCGTCAGTTCTATTTTGCCTTCCTTAGGTTCTCCAGCCGCAATATGACTGCCCTGACAGATATCCCGCAGGATGATTGCCGCATCATTTTCATGAAGCATATGTTCATTATTTTCCCAGATATAAATCTGTTCTTTTCCCACCGACAGCAGAACGGGAATGTCTTCCGGCTGGATAATATGCCCCTTGCGGAAGACGGGACCCTTGCTCACGCCACGGATGATCTGTGTAATATCATGACAGAGCACCTGCCCGACGGCATCGACGGTACGCATTTTTTTCATCGTTTCTGCACTCCTTTTTTCTTCTGATCCATCAGGACAGCCGTCAGTACGGCACCGCCCAGGCACCGGGCTTTATCTGAAATGGTGAAGCAGTTTTTCAGTTCTTCCTTCCGGGGATCGATATCGGCAGTCTTAAACCCTGGCGTAACGGGATACCCGTCCCGGATCAGCCCCCGTACCAGACCGGTCAGGCTGGCCCGGATGAGCGTCCCTTCCGTACAGATAGAAACGGTATCCTGTGGGGTCCCGGTGATGATGGCTACGGGATCGCCCTGTTCCACCATATCGCCAATCCGCACCAGTCCATACACATATCCTGCGGCCGGGCTGTGCATTACCCGTTCTTTCCCATATCCGGCAATGATGCCGGGAATTCCCGTATTGGCAGCAGCCGTTCCATCGGTGATGATCCGCCCCAGATTATGACCCCGCTTCGTTTCAATGACGTAGTCCACATCGCACCCAGCCGTAAATCCCGGACCGAGTCCGATGACACAGGGCGCCATGTCCCGCGTCGTGCCCAGGTTCTTTTTAGCGAGGATTGCATCGACGACGACAGCCGGCTTAAGATCGGCAATTGCCTTTCCTTCCGGATCAATCATAAGGGGAATCTGATTTTTTTCCCAGGCCTGCTGCACGTCTTCATAGGTATGGCAGCAGACAGCCATCATATCTTCTACCGTACAGCGGCCATCATACACGGCCTCTGACAAGGCTACCTGACGACGGATGGCTGACGGCGCGGCCACTTCCAGGGATACTACGGGGAAACCGGCCCGCCATAACGCTTGTATGACACCAGTGGCCAGATCCCCACCCCCACGGACGATAATACAATTATGTTGTTTCATGACCTAACTCCTTTAACCGGGTAATTTCACCGGGATTAAATGAACGCTCAAACTCCTGTCTCGCCGTTTCATTTACTTTCTCTTCCAATTTTTCATACCGCTGGAGAAGAATTTCTGCAGCCTTCGTCAGCCGGCTGTGCCCTCCATGGCTACCGCCGGCCTGTCGTTCTGTCAGGGGAAATCCCCAGATTTCTTCAGCTGCCCGCACGACCGTCCAGGCTTTGCTGTAAGACATGTGCATGGCCTGGGCAGCCCCCTGCAGCGACCCGGTGCGCCGCACACCGGAAAGTAATTCGGCTACACCGGGACCAAAGGCTTTTTCATCGGTCATCATGCGGACCGTGACCTTGCACCGCAGTCTCTTATCCTGCTCTCTGTTCATGACGATCTGCTCCTTTCAGGCGATATTTTTATACGCGAATAACGCAGGGAGAAAGAAAACCGGCTTGCTGGAACTGCCGGTTTCTTTTTATTTTTTTATTATAAGCGATAGCATCCCATCTGAAAAGTACGGCCGGTTTATTTTTTTGCCTGTTTTCTGGCATAGGGCGTGCCTTTCAGGGGAAGTTCCGTCTGAAACTCACCATTCCAGCGGTAGTACGCCCCTGCTACAGCTGGTGCCGTCGGGATAGATGTGATTTCACCGACGCCGATAGCACCGTACGATACGTCTACCCCTTTCTTTTCCAGGGGAATCGCTTCTACGACAGGTGCCTTGTCGGCACGGAATAATCCCAGTGTCCCGTACTTAGCCGTCGGCCTGCCGTGATCAAGAGGATACTGCTCCGTCAGGGCATAGCCACAGCCCATGACGGTACCGCCTTCAATCTGCCCTTCCAGACTCCGGGGATTGACTACTTTTCCTACGTCATGACAGGCTACAATCTTTTTAATCGTGCCATCTTCATTG
>NZ_ONTA01000176.1:0-7330 GCF_900320625.1 Megasphaera sp. DJF_B143 | reverse complement strand
TTTCCAGTTTGCATTTTTTGGTCATGTCATGAAGGATACCTTTGGCAAAATCTTTGACAAAGGGTCTGGTGACGGCAATATCAAGCCATTTAAGGCGGCCTGTACGGCTTTGGCATCGACACTGGGTGTTGGCAACATCGCCGGCGTTTCCGTCGCTATTGCAACAGGCGGTCCCGGTGCTGTCTTCTGGATGTGGTTCATCGCCATGCTGGGCCTGATTGTCAAATTCTCAGAAGTTACCCTGGGCCTGGCCTATCGTGAAAAAGATCCCGTAAGCGGTGTCTGGCACGGCGGTTTCCCCTGGTATGTCAAGAACGGTCTCGGCAAAAACTGGCGCTGGCTGTCGGCTATCTGGGCTATCGTCATGGCAGCAGGCATGATGTTTGCCCCGTCTATCCAGGCAGCAGAAATCTCCAATGCCATTAATACAGCCTTTGCTGTCAATCCGTATATCGTCGGCATCACCGTTGCTGTCCTAATGGCAGCAGTTCTCCTGGGCGGTCTCAAGAGTATTTCCAATTTCGCTAATCTCGTCGTTCCGTTTATGGCTGTCATTTACATCGTCGGTGCTATCTTTGTTATCATCGTCAATGCCAGCATGATTCCTTCGGCCTTTGCCATGATTTTTGAAGACGCTTTCACCGGTACGGCTGCAACAGGCGGCTTTGCTGGCAGCACGGTCATGCTGGCCGTCCGCTGGGGCCTGGCCCGTGGTATTTATTCCAACGAAGCCGGTACGGGTACAGCTCCGCTGGCTCATTCGTCGGCATCGGTCAACCATCCGGTCAAACAGGGCCTGTGGGGGATTTTTGAAGGCTTCTTCGATACTATTGTCGTCTGCACGATGACGGCTATGGTCGTTATGACCTCGGGCCTCTGGAATACGGGTATTTCCGGTGCTGCTCTTACGACAGCCGGCTTTTCCTCTGCCTTTGGCAGTGTGGCTGTCGGTGCTGTATTTATTTCAGTCATCATTACTTTCTTTGCTTTTACGACCTGTGTTGTCAACGTATATTATGGCGGTATCTGCCTCAACTCCCTGGGCCTTGAAGGCGCATGGATCAAAATTTACTATGCCATCGGTTGTGCCTGGGCTATTGTCGGTGCTATCGGAGCAGCCAAGACACTGTGGTCTTCCTTCGATTTCTTCTATGGCACATGTGTCGTCTGCAACCTCATTGTCGTTTTCCTTCTGAGTGGCAAAGTCAAGATTCTCGTAGACGATTACAAACAGCGCCTTAAAGATGGAAAGTGGGACGCATCGGCTGCTGACTGTGTGGCCCGACTCGGTATCTGGCGTGATGAAGTTACCCTGAATATGGAAAAAGAAGTCGAACATAAATAACAGGTATAGGATACGCCCTGTGTGAACACAATATTCATGCAGGGCGTTTTTACTTTCTTTCTATCTATGGTAGAATAGGAAAAGGAGAAATCCGGGGAAACTTTTTATAGGAGGCATTGCTTATGAAATATGTGGAGCAAGCTGAAATACTAAAAAACGAAGCGATTATTCCTGCCGTATGGCAGATGAAATTCCATGCGCCGCAGATTGCCCGGACAGCACGGCCGGGGCAGTTTGTCAACGTACACTATGATGGCGGTACGACCTTTTTGCGCCGTCCCTTTGGCATCGTCGATACGTCAACAGAGGGTACGGTCACGATTATCTACCGTATCGTCGGTACGGGAACGGAAGAATTATCGCGGCTGCATCCCGGTGATGTGCTGAATGTGGAAGGGCCTCTGGGAGATGGCGTCTTTACGACTTCCCCTGGCAAGGTCCTGCTGGCTGGGGGCGGCGTCGGGCTGGCACCGCTCATTTTCCTGGCAAAAAGGCTGGATCATCCGGTGGTCCTCGTGGCTGGCAAGACGGCGGCAGAAACGTTCTGGACACGGTTTTTTGAACCCTATGCGGAAGATATCTACGTGACGACTGATGACGGGTCCCGGGGAATAAAAGGATTTGCCGTACAGGCACTGCCTGTAATTTTTCAGGAACATGCCATAGACCGCATTTCCGTCTGCGGCCCGACGGTGATGATGAAGACCATTGCAGAAGCTGCGGCCGAAGCGGATGTATATTGTGAAGTATCCATGGAAAAACGCATGGCCTGCGGCATCGGCGTCTGTCTCGGCTGTACCTTTGCCAGCAAAATCGATGGCAGACGGCATAAGGTATGTGCAGATGGACCGGTATTTCCGGCGAAGGAGGTATTTTAATGAATACAGATCGGTTAAACGTTACATTCGCCGGTATTCCTATGAAGACTCCCGTCATGGGAGCTTCGGGTACATTCGGATTTGGCGTGGAATATAGTGATTTCCTCGACCTCAGTGAAATCGGCGCTGTCATTTCCAAGGGGATTACGCCCCTGCCGAGGGCGGGTAATCCCGGTGTACGGGTGGCGGAAACGCCGTCGGGCATGCTCAATTGCATCGGTCTGGAAAATCCCGGTCTCGATGCGTTCAAACGGGACATCCTGCCGCGGACAAAACAGATGGGAGCTCCCCTTATTGTCAATATTTCGGCCGGTTCGGCTGAAGAATACGGCCAGCTGGCGGAAGCCCTCGATGTCGATGGCGTAGCCGGCCTGGAAGTCAATATTTCCTGCCCTAATGTCAAAGAAGGCGGCATCGTATTCGGGACCGACCCTAAAGCGGCCGCTGCCGTAACCGGACAGGTCAAATCTCATACGAAAAAGCCGGTCATTGTAAAATTATCACCGAACGTGACAGATATCACGGTCATGGCGAAAGCCGTGGAAGCGGCCGGTGCCGATGCCGTGTCCCTCATCAATACATTGACGGGGATGGCCATTGATATCCGGTCGCGGCGCCCTCTTTTGGGTAATATCACCGGAGGCCTGTCTGGTCCTGCCGTCAAACCGATTGCTCTGCGCATGGTATGGCAGACAGCAAAGGCCGTGCAGATTCCCATTCTCGGCCTGGGTGGCATTGCCTGCTGGCAGGATGCGATTGAATTCATGCTGGCCGGAGCCAGTGCCGTCGCCGTAGGGGCTTATAACTTTGTCAATCCCCGGGCGGTACAGGAAATTGCTGAGGGGATGGCCCAGTATTGCGAAGAAGAAGGCATCACACATATTACCGATATCGTAGGAGCCCTTGTGGTCTGAACCATGAGTGAAAATCTGTGATAAACGGAAAGGGAGAAGATAATCATGAGTATGGAATCATCCAATCAGGAAGTATGGATTGGCGTCGACGTAGGAACGACAGGCGTGCGGGCCATTGCCTATACGGAAGACGGTACGAATGTGTGCTCGTCCGAAGCGTTTTACCCGCTCCTGACGCCCCACCCGGACTGGGCCGAAGAAAGTCCGCTTCAGATATACGAATCGGTAGAAGAAGTCATCAGCAAGACGGCGGCCCAGCTGCGGTATAAAAACAAAGAACTGGCAGGGATTGCCCTGAGCACGGTCATGCACAGTTTTGCCGGTCTTGACGAACACTTGGAACCTCTCATGGATATGCAGACCTGGGCCGACAGCCGCAGTGCCGATGTAGTCCGTGATATGAAAAAAGATCCGGTCCTGTGCCATTCTTTTTACGAACGGACGGGCTGCCCCATCCATGCCTGTTATCCCCTGGCCAAGGTTCTCTGGCTCAAACGCCATCAGCCGGACCTGTTCCGCCAGATGAAATACGTCGGATCCATCAAAGACTATCTTTTTTATCATCTGACGGGTCAGTGGGTCATCGATAAATCGACGGCCAGTACCAGCGGCATGTACAATGAACGGACGCTCCAGTGGGACGATGAAATCCTTTCCTATGCCGGTATAGACAAGTCGTATATGCCGCCTGTCGTTTCCACGACGTACATGCACACGCTGGCACCCGAAGCCGCCGGGGCCATGCATCTGCCGGAAGGACTTCCCGTGGTCATCGGCGCTACTGATGGCGTATTGGTCAACGTCGGCATCGGTGCCGTCCAGCCGGGCCAGCTCAGCGCGACCATCGGTACCAGCGGGGCTCTGCGCATGCTGACCAGACAGCCGAAGACGGACCCGCAGATGCGCACCTGGTGCTATAATCTGACCGATGACATGTGGGTTGCCGGCGGCGCCATCAATAACGGCGGCATGATCCTGCGCTGGGTACGCGACAAAATCTGCCATTACGGCGGCAGCAAGCTGGAAGACTTGGACATCGACCCCTATGACCTCATGACCATGAAGGCTGAACACGTCGATGCCGGTGCCGACGGCCTCATCTGCCTGCCCTGCTTTACAGGGGAACGGGCGCCCTACTGGAATTCGGAATTGCGGGGCATGTTCTTCGGGTTTTCCCTCAATCACAGCCGGTCCCACATCATCCGGGCCGTCATGGAAGGAATCTGCTACAGCCTGAACAGCGTCATGCTGGCCCTCCGGGAATTCGGTGATATCCGCGATATCCGCGTCAGTGGCAGCTTTACCAAATCCCGCCTCTGGCTGCAGATCCTGTCGGACGTGCTAAACGAAAAACTGACTCTCCCCGACAACAGCGAGGGAGCAGCCTTCGGCGCGGCGACACTGGGATTCATTGCCAGCGGCAGACTAAAGAGCATTGCCGACACGGCCCATCTGGTCCATGCAAAGAAAGTATATACACCGATAGCCGAAAACGTGGCGACATACCGGGAGCTGTACAGTATTTTTGCCCGGCTGTATCTGAAACTGCAGGACGAATTTGCAGAAATTACAGAATACCAGAAAAAAATCTGACCGGACGAAGTCCGTGATAAAGGAGCGAATACACAATGGATTTACATGATATCGGCGTTGTCGGCATGGCCGTCATGGGCAGCAACCTGGCTCTCAATATGGCAGACCATGGATTTACGGTCAGCGTCTATAACTACACACCGGATCTGACGGAAAAATTTGTCAAAGAACGGCCCCATGATCATATTACCGCCTATTACGGCCTGCAGGATTTCGTATCGTCTCTCAAACGGCCACGGAAAATCATGTTCATGATTATGGCGGGAAAGCCCGTAGACAGCATGATTGACCAGCTCATCCCTCTCCTCGACCAGGGGGATATCCTCATCGACGGCGGCAATTCTTATTTCGGTGATACGCGCCGCCGCTATGAATACTGCCGCAAGCAGGGCATCCATTTTTATGGCATGGGTATATCGGGCGGGGAAACCGGCGCCCGCCGCGGCCCGTCCATCATGCCCGGCGGCAATAAAGACACGTATCCTGAAATCCAGCCCATTTATGAAGCCATTGCAGCCAAAGCCAGTGATGGCAAACCCTGCTGCACCTATATCGGCAGTGATGGCGCCGGCCATTATGTCAAGATGGTCCATAACGGCATCGAATATGCGGATATGCAGCTCATTGCCGAATCGTATCTGCTGCTGAAAACCGTCGGCGGCTATACGAATAGTGAAATCGCCGATATTTTCCACCAGTGGAATCAGGGCGAACTGCACAGTTTCCTCATCGGTATCGCCGCCGATATTTTTGCCGAAGACGACGAAACGGGCGGACAGGTCATCGATAAGATCGTCGATGCGGCAGGACAGAAGGGGACCGGCCGCTGGACCAGCATCGAAGCATTGAAACAAGGCGTCGACATTTCTATGATCACCGCTGCCTGCAACGCTCGCGTTATGTCCAACCTGCCTCAGCGGCACATGGCTGAAACGGTCATTTCCGGGCCGGAACATAAGCCTGTAAAAGGAGAAAAATTCATCGAAGCCGTGCGGCGCAGCCTGTATACTGGGAAAATCGTAGCCTACGCACAGGGATTTTCTCTCTACCGCAGTGCCTCGGAAACGTACCACTGGGATCTCGACTACGGCCGTATTGCCTCTATCTTCCGGGCCGGCTGCATCATCCAGGCGGAGTTCCTCAATAAGATTACCAAAGCCTATGAAAAGAATCCGGATCTGGAAAACCTGATATTCGACCAATTCTTCCTGGATAAAATCAATGCCAACGAAGAAAGCCTGCGCCAGATTGTCTGCCTGGCCGTACAGGAAGGCATTCCCATCCCGGCTTTTGCCAATGCCATGGAATATCTCGACGCCTACCGCAGTCCCCGCGTCGGAGCCAATCTGATACAGGCTCTGCGGGATTACTTCGGGGCCCACACCTATCAGCGCACCGACCGGGAAGGCACGTTCCACCATCAGTGGCACGAACATTACGAAAAATAACAGCCTTAGTGAAATCCCTCAGGAGCACCGTATATCCTGAGGGATTTTTGCATGCAAATCCCCATTTTATGTTATAATATGTTACAAATTGTTTATGAATACAGCGACAATATGTGTCGTAATTTTATGATACTATAGGGATGAAAGGAGAGAGTATGGATAAAGCTGAGCGGATACTTCTCGTATTCTGCCGTTTATTGAAACACGAATGGCTGAATAAGACGAATCTGGCACTGGAATTTAATACGACAGAACGAACCATCGAACGGGATATGCAGTCCATCCGCGCCGTCCTTTCCGAAGCCCGCAGCCCGGCCGTACTTCTCTGGGACCGGCAGAAGGGGTCCTATATCCTGAACCACTATCAGCACCGGCCGCTGCAGAGCATGGAGGCACTGACCATCCTGAAAATCCTGCTGGGCAGCCGGGCACTGCGTCTCGATGAGATGGAAGGGCTGGTACAGGCCCTGTGCGGATTATTGTCGCCCCGGGATGAAATGGAATTTTCACGGCTGCAGGAAGAAGAGCTTGACGGCTATCGTGAACCGTCTCATCATCAGGCCATCATCAAGACCCAATGGGACCTGCAGCAGTGCATACGGGACCACAGAAAAATCTGCCTTCATTACAGCCGCGGCGATGACATGCGGACGGCGCATATCGTGTTTCCCCTCTCAGTCGTCGTTTCCGATGGATATTTTTATCTCATCGCCACCGTGGAAGGGACGATTCACAAGGAACCGGCATTTTTCCGCCTCGACCGCATCCGTTCCTTCGATGTCCTTCCCGGGAACGGATTCTCCCCGGAAGACAATGACTTTTCTCTCCGCCGCCTGCGTTCGACGACGCCCTTTATGTTCGGTGGAAATCCTGTCCGTCTGACCCTGCGCTGTCAGCACCGGGCGGCCGAAGCCCTGTTCGATAAAATCCCCGCTCACACGGTACTTTCTTGGGAAGTGGAGACCGTACTGGTGGAAGTGACCGTAAGCATTCCCGGTTTTTTCCGCTGGCTCCTCATGCAGGGCGATGCCATCGTCATTATCGGGCCGGACCGGTTCCGGCAGGCCTTTATCCAGACACTGCAGAAAATACAAAACGCTTATACTGATAGTAAGGAGGATTGCCCGACATGAAGCATATAAAAGAACAATT
>NZ_ONTA01000028.1:0-3521 GCF_900320625.1 Megasphaera sp. DJF_B143 | reverse complement strand
GGCATCGACGACTTTATGCCAGGAGAAATCGGTCGGGCTGATGAAATTAGCCGTATGGGCAAAGAGTGCCCCGGCAACACCGGCAAAGAATGCGCTGAATAAAAAGGACATCATCTTATAATATACAATAGGGATGCCTGAAAGTTCCGCTGCGTGTTCATCGGCTTTGATAGCAGCAAAGGCCCGGCCTATGCGGGATTCTTCCAGCCGGTGCCAGAACCAGAGGATCGCCACAACGACAATTATCAGAACGAGGCACATGAGGAGCTGGCCGCCGGTCTGGCTATCTATATCGAGGACATCGAGGAAATCGCTGGCCAGGTCACCCAAGGTATTGGCCATAGAAGGAATCCCCGAAAGGCCCAGGGCGCCATTGGTGATTTTCAGATTCAAGGCCAGGACGCGGACGACTTCACCGAATCCCAATGTAGCGATAGCCAGATACATACCGCGCAGTCTTGTCGTCGGGATACCGACGACGAGAGCAACCGCAGTGGCCATAATACCACCGAGAACGATGGCAGCCGGCATAGGAAGTCCGACCTGCATGGTCAGGATGGCTGACGTATAAGCACCGACGCTCATGAATCCGGCATTGCCCAGAGACATCTGGCCTGTACATAATGTCATGTATACAGACAATGACAAAATAATATTAATGCAGGAAAACACGACGACTTGCAGGACATACCCATTCAATATTTCATCCATTATGGTCTGCCTCCTTTGCCGGCTTTGGAAAAGAGCCCTTCAGGCCGGAAGAACAAGATGAGGATGATGATGCCGAAAGCGACGGCATCGCGATAGGACGACGCGCCATAGGCGACACTGAATACTTCGGCAATGCCCAGGATAAAGCCGCCCATCATGGCGCCACGGATGTTTCCCAGGCCACCCATGATGAGAACAGCCAGGCCTTTAAAGCCCATAGTCATGCCCATAGTCGGTTCGATGGCATTGAAGGAAAGACCGACCAGGACGCCGGCAGCCGCACCCAGGGACGAAGCCAGCATGACCGTGAAGGTAATGATGCGGCTGGTGTTAATGCCCAGAAGGCCTGCCGTTTCGATATTTTCCGACGTCGCCTTGACGGCCTTGCCGATTTTCGTCTTATCCAACAAGAGCGTCAGCAGCACCATCAGAACGATAGCCGTCCCGAAACCGACAATCTGAATCATGGAAACCTTGAAGAGGCCGACATCCATGAGTGCCCCTTCAAACTGAGGCGGAAAAGACTGGGTCTGGGGCCCCCAGATCTTGAGGGCCAGACTTTCCAGGAAAATCGATACGCCGATCGTACTGATAAGCGGTGCCAAGTGCGTTACCTTGCGGCGGCGCAAGGGGCGCAGTGCCAGGTATTCCAGCAGAAATCCCAAGACCGCACCGCCCAGCATGGCACCGATGAGAGCCACGAATATATTGGCTCCGGCGGCCGTTACCAGCATCAGGCCGATAAAGGCGCCGAACATGAAGATTTCGCCATGGGCCATATTGATGATATTCAACACCCCGAAAACCAGCGTATAGCCAATGGCAATGACAGCATAGGCGCTGCCAAGATTCAACCCATTAATAAGCTGCTGAAAAAACACGATATATACCCCTCTATCTGCAAAAACAAAGAACGATTACTGTAACGGTGTCCATTTCCCGTCTTTGATGACCAGTACGTCAAGATCCATAGACGGATCACGGTGATCATCAAAAGAAAATACTCCAGTTGCACCTTCAAAGTTCGTAATCTGGGCCAGAGCATCACGGAACTTCTTGCGGTTCGTCGTCGTACCCGATTTTTCGACGGCTTCGTGGATAATGTACATGGCATCATAAGCCTGGGCAGCAAACTGATCCGGTTCATGTCCGTATTTAGCAACGAAGGCTTTACGGAAATTCTGAGCTTTTTCACTCTGCCGTTCCGGGTTCCACGGCGTAGCTACCATCGTACCATCGGCAGCGGCACCAGCCTGTTTGATATATTCCGGACTGTTGAATCCGTTGTTGCCGATAATCGGCTGGTTCATCCCCATTTCACGGGCTTTCTTAGCAATGAGAGCGCCTTCCTGATAGAGGCCTGCCACGGCGATGACATCAGGATTGGCGGCCTGGATTTTTGTCAGCTGTGCCGAGAAATCCGTATCTTTATCGGCAAAGGTTTCCGTATCGACGACTTCGATACCGTCATCGGCAAAGACCTGCTGATAAATCTTGCTTTCATCAACCATCTGGTCGTTATTGTTGGAATATAACAGAGCCACTTTCTTGAAGCCCAATTTCTGCTGTGCTTTCTTTACCGTCTGGGGAATAGCCAGTTTGCCCGGGATGGCGTTGCGGAAAATATAATCGCCAATGTTGGTGACATCCGGTCCGGTCCCACCGGTAGTAAAGCAGACGACCTTGTCCTGTTGGGCAATCGGGCCGGATGCCATAATTTCACCGGTCGTCATAGGTCCTTCGATAGCCAGGACCTTGTCCTGTTCGATGGCTTTCTTCGTCGCATTGATGGCTTCTGTCTTATCCAGCTTAGTATCGTAGGTCTTAAGGTCTATCTTTACTTTCGTATTAGGATCTTTATTGATTTCTTCTACAGCCAGATCCACCCCTTCTTTCATGGCCTGTCCATAAGCAGCACCCGGACCGGTATAGGCCGTGATAAATCCGATTTTGGCTGATTTACCGTTACTGTCCCCGTCTTTGCTGCCCCCACAGCCGGCGATGGATACGGCCGTCATGACAGCCAGTCCTGCAACAACGATTTGTTTTAACAATGTGTGTTTCATGATTACTCCACTCTCCTCTTCTTATTCCCATATAAAAAACACCCCCTGTTTCCACCGGTTCCGGCCGAAACAGGGGCGTCTGTACGCGGTACCACCCTGCATTATACTTTGGTGTATCGATAACGGGATATCCGCTTTCCCTTACTTAATTCAGGAAAAGTACTCACGAGTGATATATTCGCCTGACGGCTTTATCCGTTCACACCAGCCACGGACTCTCTGAAAAAGTAGACGCCACACTTTTTGCTCTCGCTCATCGTATATATGGGTTGTTGTATTGGTCTGCATGTCTGTTTGACTTGCATGGCAACATTATAAGGCGTTTTCTCTCCCTGTCAAGGGTTATTATTCTGATTGTTTATCATATTTTCTATTTTCTATTCTCATAGGTTATGGTTAATCGTTTTACGCTGTTTGTATGTTTATTCACCTAAAAAGCCGGAAATCCTCCCTACAGAAACGACGACCCCATGAAGCCATTCGTACTTCATGGGGCCGTCGTTTTTATCTTGTCGATATAAGGGGACGATTATTTCACATTTTTTGTGGCATCAATGCCCAGGGCACGCATAATACCGAAGAAGACTTCCGTATTATCCATGACACCGTTAAAGTATTCCGAGCCGGGGCCTTCTGCATTCAGCGGCACATCGTCGGCTGCATGGCATTCATCGCCGATGGTATCGGGAATATTGGCCGGGATGAGTTCGACGGGATCACCGTCATGATGACGGGCCGGGTTAG
>NZ_ONTA01000120.1:0-3205 GCF_900320625.1 Megasphaera sp. DJF_B143 | reverse complement strand
CGCTCTGCCAATGGCCATCATAATCACCGCCAGCAGAGTCATGAGAAAGACTGTCTTTAAACGGTTCATACTACTCTCCTCTATTCTAAAAAATCAAAAGTCAAAAGGTAAAATCCAAATTTACTATATTATAACAGAAAAAGTCATTCTGTCAATATGTTCGATTCATATTCTCTATGCATCACTATTCGGACAGGACGTGATTATTATAGCGGCGGATGAGGACCGTATAATACCCTTCGCCGTCTTTTTTGTCATCGAGCCGGGTCACGATGGTAACATCATTCTGTATCCAGCGGATTTCTTTACTATTCTGGCTCGCTGGAAAGTCTTCCATATTGGAGTAAATCGTTGCCGACAGGCGGGCGTACATATCGCGGGCCGTCTTGCGGTTGGTCGTCCTGAAGTAATTTTCAAACGCCAGGACCCGTCCCGCCGGAGATCCATCAGCCGTATCGATAGACAGCCCTTCGATGACGGTAACGCCATCCTGGGTCACCGACCGTTCGGCTTTTTCCGTCGTGCCGTCACTTCCATAGAACGTCCAGTCGGGCAGGATAGAAAAATTGAGGGCAAAATCCTTTTTGGGCATCCCCAGGTACACCGTATTATACGCCGTCAGGGGATGTTCGCTGATTTCATCAATAGACAGATTATAATCAAAAGCCAGCGCACCGGCAGGTATATACATGGCGGCAGCCAGTACGGCCAGACGTGTCTTCCATTTCATAAGGAATTCCTCCTTCCTCATAGGCCATGGCATATGGCATTACGAATTTGCAGAGTCAAACGAAAATCCAATAAAACAGCCCCTGTACAATCGTGTAATCAATCAGATAAATCAGGCGCTGCAAGGGAATCAGGATGTAACTGAATACGGGTGTCGCCATGAGGACGATCAGCAAAAGGAAGCTGTACCGTTCCACACTGGCCAGGCGTATCGCCCATTCTGTCGGCAGAAAGACCGTGATAAGGCGCGACCCGTCCAGCGGCGGCAGGGGAATGAGATTGAAGATGCCGAAATTGATATTATAGATGATGATCAAATCCAGCACCAAATCCAGACTGCGCATGCGGATGCCGCTCCAGTACAGGATCATCCGTATGGCAAACATGACGAGGGCCAGGATGAAATTGGCAAAGGGTCCTGCCAGGGACACACAGATTTCCCCTTTCCGCCAGTTGCGGAAATTATTGGCATTGATCATGACCGGTTTGGCCCAGCCGAACTGGGCAACCAGCAGCATAATAAGGCCGATGGGATCGATGTGGGCAATGGGATTCAGCGTGAGCCTTCCCGTCATGCGCGGCGTAGAATCCCCCATTTTATCGGCTATCAGGGCATGGGCATATTCGTGGATGACAAGAGCCATGAGCAGCCCTGGTATAGCGGCAACGAGAGACAGTATATCGAAATGAAACATAATTTTCCTCCTCATAGATGAGTTGGCCAGAAACATATGGCCGTATACCTATCATAACAGAAAGAAGCAGGCCGGTAAAGGTCTGCTTCTTTACAACAAATAAGGGTACTGTTATGTTTCATGCTGTCCCGCGTCAGATACAACGGCGCGAACCCGCTGGCATGGGCCGCGTCGGCATACGGCGTCCGGACGCCTGATTCCAGTGTTGAAATTATATCACTCCCCGGCAGGAGACAGCAAGGCCGTTTAGAACAATGTGTCCGAATTGTGACAATGATGACCGGTTACTTGAGCAGCCGGCCTACGAGTTTCACGCAGTCCGCCGCATCCTTAGAATAACCGTCGGCACCGATTTCGTCGGCAAAACTGGGAGTTACAGCAGCCCCTCCGATGATGATTTTACCGTCATAATGGCGTTTGACGGCTTCGGCAATGACATCTTTCATGTGCATCATCGTCGTCGTCATGAGCGCCGACAGGCCGACGACAGCCGCTTTGGCCGACAGCGCTTTTTCAATGATGGCCGATGCCGGGACATCCTTGCCCAGGTCGATGACTTCATAGCCGTAGTTGCGCAGCATGAGGGCAACCAGATTTTTGCCTATATCGTGGACGTCGCCTTCTACGGTTGCCACGACGATGGTAGGCAGTTTTTCACTACTGCTGCGCTGTATCATCGGTTCCAGATGATGGATGGCCGTTTCCATGGCGGCTGCGCTGGCGATGAGCTGGGGCAGGAAATAATACTGGTCATTGTAGAGCTGGCCTACTGTATTGATGGCCGGGATGAGAAGCTGGTTGATGATGTCTTCCGGACCCGTCCCCTTGTGAAGTTCTTCTTCCGTACAGGAGATGATCGTGTCCTTTTCCCCGTTCAGGACGGCCTGGTATACGGGGTTCCCACTGACCGGAGAACCGGCCTGCTTTGTACTGCCTTCCGGCTGGGCGGAAGGACCCGCAGGGGGAACCGGCGGCTGATGCTGCCGCTTTTCCTCTTCTTTCTTTTCCACATAGCGGATGCGCCGGATATAGGCCAGATCACTGCCGGCACGGTTCATCAGCATGTTGGCTGCCGCAGCGGCATTCATGAGCAGGTCCTGTCCGGGATTGGCAATGGCCATGGTAAGTCCGCTGGCAATCGCCATGGACAAAAATGTCATATTGGCATAAATCCGTCCCGGAAGGCCGAAGGAAATGTTGGACAGACCGCAGACCGTCGGTATCTGCAATTCGTCGTGGCAGTAGCGGAACGTGGCCAGGCAGTCGAGAGCCGCCGTCGGCAGTGCCCCTACGGCACCGACGAGGCCATCGACGATTATGTCTTCCCGGGCAAGGCCGGCTGCTTCTGCCTGTTTGACAAGGGACCGGATAACGCCATGCTTTTCTTCAACCGATTTGGGAAGGCCGGCGTCCGATACGGGCAGGGCAATGAACATGGCCCCGTATTTTTTAGCCGCCTTCAGCAGGCGCTGACACTTTTTCCCCTCCAGAGAAATCGAATTGATGAGAGCCCGGCCGGGATAGATGCGCAGGGCCGCTTCAATGACTTCCGGGAAACTGGAGTCGATGCACAGGGGCAGCCCCGTAACAGCCGTCACTTCATAGACAGCCCGTATCATCATATCCTTTTCATCGATGCCATTGGTTCCCATGTTGATGTCGAGGACGGCGGCACCGTCTTTTTCCTGCTGCCGGGCAAAGGACCGGACCATGGCCATGCTGCCGGCGCGCAGTTCGGCCTGCAGTTTTTTCTTTCCCGTCGGATTGATGCGTTCACCAAT
>NZ_ONTA01000020.1:0-2501 GCF_900320625.1 Megasphaera sp. DJF_B143 | reverse complement strand
CTCCGTATTGTTCATCAATGTGTTTTTTTAGATTCTGGAAAGCAGGAATATATACTTGGATAATCTTCATTACCAGGCGTTTAGCTGCTTTACCATCATAAAGATGTGTCATGTCATTTCGATCTCTGAGCATCACCAGGAAAATGTCCGGATCGACAAAATCATAGACGGCGTACGCTTCCTTAATGATTTCCCGCGGTGAACCACTATGAGCTGCGTTACGGCCTTCATATTTCAATAATTCCTTTAATAATTTCCACGTCAATTCAAATTGCAGGGAGAATTTGTTGATAATGCCGCTGAGTATAAATTCGTTATCTAAATCTTCCTTTCCGGCACTGGCCAGTACGGCCAGATTGGAACAAAAATTTTCATATTTTTTCATAAAGCGTGACACCTTCTTTCTGAATCATAGTCCGAAATTCTGGTTCCAATGGATTATCCAGATTAATGATATCAAATTTCAATAATGTCCATGTGTTTTCCTCCACATCCAGGCAGAATTGTGTGAAATCCCCCCCAGAGACAGCAAGGTCTATGTCACTGGCACGTCCATAATCTCCCCGTGACCGGGACCCAAAAAGAATAACTTTTTGCACTCCCCATTTGCTGGCAATGGTACCTATTTCTTTTATTAATTCTTCACTGAGTCCTGTTTTCTGTATATCCATTGTATCTGTCATATACATCACCTGAAATATGTTTGTATAAAACGGTATATATCCGTATCTCATTGCATCATAAATGCGATATAGTCATTTCTATATAATAGTTATATTTATTATATCATTACGGATTTCTCTACTCAACACTAAGAAACACTGCGTTAGTGTCAGCTTTTTATCAGTGAAATGCTCCATTTTTTACTACCCATCCCGGCCCTGCGGCTTTTTCTTTAAACTTGAAACTATCCCTTTCCCGCATGCAAAAAAACTCACGGCTGGAAGCGTTTCCAGTCGTGAGTTCTGTGTCGATGTTACATAGATGATATATATTAGTGATGGAACAGGCGCAGGTGGGTCATGGCCATGGCTACGCCGTATTTGTCGCAGGTTTCGATGACGTTGTCGTCACGGATGGAGCCGCCGGCCTGGGCGATGTAGTCTACACCGCTACGATGGGCCCGTTCGATGTTGTCGCCAAAGGGGAAGAAGGCGTCGCTGCCCAGGGCTACACCGTGGAGCTGGGCAATCCAGGCTTTCTTTTCTTCCCGTGTGAGCGGTTCCGGTTTTTCCGTAAACAGATCCTGCCAGATGCCGTCGGCCAGGACGTCTTCGTAGTCATCGGAAATGTAGACGTCGATGGCATTGTCCCGGTTCGGACGGCGCACGTCGTCGCGGAAGGGCAGGGCCAGGACTTTCGGGTTCTGGCGGAGCCACCAGATGTCCGCTTTGTTGCCGGCCAGGCGGGTGCAGTGTACACGGGACTGCTGTCCGGCACCGACGCCGATGGTCATGCCGTCTTTGACGTAGCAGACGGAGTTGGACTGGGTGTATTTCAATGTGATGAGGGCAATCATGAGGTCGCGGATTGCCGAAGCGGGGAGATTCTTGTTTTTCGTCGGGATTTCCTTGAAGAGATCTGCCGTAATTTTGGCATTGTTCCGTTCCTGTTCGAAGGTGACGCCGTATACTTCTTTCGATTCGATAGGAGCCGGCGTATAATCGCTATGCATCTGGAGGACGCAGTATTTCCCTTTTTTCTTTGTCTTGAGCAGTTCCAGTGCTTCGTCGGTGTATCCCGGAGCGATAACGCCGTCCGATACTTCCCGTTTGAGGAGGGTTGCCGTTTCGACATCACAGATATCGGACAGGGCAACGAAATCGCCATAGGAGCTCATGCGGTCGGCACCACGGGCACAGGCATAGGCCGAGGCCAGCGGGGACAGGGCCAAGTCATCGACCCAGTAGATTTTTTTCAGGGTATCGCTCATGTCCGTCGCTACGGCTGCACCGGCGGGGCTGACGTGTTTGAAAGAAGCTGCTGCCGCAAGGCCCGTCGCTTCCTTCAGTTCTTTGACAAGCTGATAACTGTTGAATGCATCGAGCAGGTTGATATAGCCGGGACGGCCATTGAGGACATCAAAAGGAAGGTCGCTGCCGTCTTTCATATACACTCTGGCCGAAGCCTGATTGGGATTGCAGCCGTATTTTAATTGCAGTTCTTTCATCGTTATTACCTCCGTACGCAGATAAAAAAAATACCGACACTTCCGGGAACCTTCGCCCAGACGGTCGGCTATATCGAATCATGCTCCCCGTGGTATGCTCCACTTTCCGTCAGTCACATGTTTCACATCTATTATACAAGGGGAATCGCGGCACTGTCAATCATCTTGCCGGGAATCGATAGAAAAATCCTGGCCGTTTCCCTGCTTCTTTATAAAAATCATGTAAAATCCCCTCTTTGACACTTTTAAAATAAAAAATGCTTATAAAGCCTGTTGTAGTAGGCTTCGTGGCACTTTTTTCCGGTTGCAGGTGTCAAACTCCCGTGAACAT
>NZ_ONTA01000078.1:0-2737 GCF_900320625.1 Megasphaera sp. DJF_B143 | reverse complement strand
TTAAAATCGTCTTTACCTTCCACATGGATATTCCCTCACTTTAACGACGTTCCGCCTGCTGCAGGCAGGCCATAAAATCAGCCGGTGCCGGTGCTTCAAAATGCATAGTCTCTCCCGTAACCGGATGAACCAGATCCAGACAATGAGAATGCAGTGCCTGCCCTTCAATGGGAAAATGGTCTTTTTTAAATCCATACAACGGGTCATTGACTACGGGATGATGGATATATGCCATGTGGACACGGATCTGATGAGTCCGCCCCGTTTCCAATTTGCATTCTACCCATGTATAATCTCCAAACCGTTTCAATACCCGGAAATGGGTCACCGCTTCCCGGCCGCCTTTAACGATTACGGCCATCTTAATCCGGTCTTTGGGATGGCGTCCGATAGGCGCATCGATAGTCCCCCGTTCTTCTACGATATTGCCATGTACGAGTGCCCAGTATGTCCGGTGTGCCGTATGAGCTTTGATTTGCTCTGCCAGTCCACGATGTGCTTCATCCGTCTTGGCCGCTACCATGACACCAGACGTGTCCTTATCCAGCCGGTGTACGATACCCGGCCGGATGACGCCGTTAATACCGGATAATTCCCCTTTGCAATGGAACAGGAGCGCATTGACCAGCGTCCC
This sequence comes from Megasphaera sp. DJF_B143, assembly GCF_900320625.1. Lineage (NCBI taxonomy): Bacteria > Bacillati > Bacillota > Negativicutes > Veillonellales > Veillonellaceae > Megasphaera > Megasphaera sp. DJF_B143. Next base: position 2,103 of record NZ_ONTA01000078.1, on the reverse strand, counting down.
ATCCGGATTGCCCGCTGCCGGATGCACAACCATGCCCCGGGCTTTATTGACGACGATGATATGGGAATCTTCGTAAAGAATATCGAGGGGAATATCCTGCGGCTCTGCTTTCAGTTCTTCCTGAACGACTAGCCGCATGGCTATGGCGTCACCGGGACAGAGGCGGTAATTCGGTTTGACCGGCCGACCATTGACGGTCCCGTCTCCGTCTTCAATGAGCTGGCGGGAAAAGCTGCGGGAAAGAGAAAGTTCTTTCGACAAATAGGCATCAAACCGCTTACCCGCATCAGCAGCCGATGCTTCCAACAACCGTGTTTCCATGAGTTCCTCCGTCAATCTGAATGATGAGTCCAGCAATACCACAATAACAAAGCCACTCCGGCAACGATACCTATATCTGCCACATTAAAGACAGGCCAGATACGGAAATCAAAGAAATCAGTGACTGCCCCCCGTAAAAACCGGTCCAGGGCATTTCCCAGGGCACCGCCCAACAGCAGGCCGGCGCCTGTATACACCCAGCCGTTTTGAGGCAGTTTTTTCCGGAACAGGCCATACAGCACAAATAACAACAGGGCAATAGCGAGAAAAACCCAGCGCTGATTTTCTAAAATGCCAAAAGCTGCCCCTTTATTCAATATATACGTAATATGAAAAAATCCCGGCAGAACCGGAATCGATTCGTGAAGTTCCATGCACTGGCGGATCCATACTTTGCTGCCCTGATCTAACAGGGTTACCAGCAGTGCAATAGCAAAAACGTACACAAACACCCTCCTGCCGCAAAACTGCAGGCAATATATAAAATCTGACCGACATTATCCTATCATAGAAATGTCCCGCTAGCAAGAAGCGGCTTTCCGGCTTCGCTCCTCCCCCGTACAGAAAAAGACCGCCGCACATGGGCGCGGCGGTCTTTTAAACGAGCTATCGGCTTATTCAGCGGAGATAGCACCGGTCGGACATACGGATTCGCAAGAACCGCAGTCGATGCAGGCGTCAGTAACAACGTACTTCGTTTCGCCTTCTTCGATAGCACCGGTCGGGCAAGCGCCTGCGCAGGAACCGCATTTTACGCATTCATCAGAAATTACATGCATGTTTTTCACCTCCAGAAAATTATGAGCAGGGAGTAACTCCCTTCATCTCGTCCATTATTACACGAATGATTTAAAATGTCAATCAAGACCGTAACAGTGCAGTTTCCTGCCATTTCGGACAGATTAAGCCTGGCAGGCATTTAAAAATTTTTTCTGCTTATTTCGCTCATATGTAGAAAAAGAACCGGCGAGGGGAGCCGGTTCTCTTCTGGTAAAGCATCATCGGGGGAAGACGATACTTTATGGTCAAAGATATAAGATAGGGGTGTTCGAGGGGTATATGAACAACTTATATCTTCAACAAGTCGTAGATTCTTTCTACATGTATATAATACCAAGTATTTTTTAAAAGTAAATGAAAATAAGATTAAAATTAGATTAAATTTTACTTTTTTATTTCCCATTCTAATTGTAAACATTCTATATATGAGTTAATGTCAAATTATAGTACAAAAAGCGGCATATGTAATGTATAATATAGAAAGCAGAGATGTTCGCCTGAAAGGAGCTGATAGAATGAGCGGAAGATCTCATATATTAATCGTTGAAGATGAAAAACAAATCGCCCGCTTCATCCAGATGGAGCTGGAGCATGAAGGATATGAGTGTGATATCGAATATAATGGCACCAAGGCCATGGAACGCATCGGCCAGAACCATTTCGACCTCATCCTGCTAGATATCATGCTGCCCGATGTAGACGGTCTGACACTGTGTCAGCGTACGCGGGAAATCTCCAATGTCCCCATCATGTTCCTGTCAGCCAAAGACGATGTGGAAACCAAAGTCGCCGGCCTCGACATGGGTGGTAATGATTATCTGACCAAGCCTTTCAACAGTAAAGAACTACTAGCCCGCATCCGCGTCCTGCTCCGCGACCGAAACACAGACAAATCGTCAGAAAACTTCCTCCATCTCCAGGATATGACTCTGTATCTGGATCGCCATGAGGTGGAAGTTGCCGGCCGCAAACTACTATTGACGAAAAAGGAATTTGAACTGC
>NZ_ONTA01000026.1:0-3004 GCF_900320625.1 Megasphaera sp. DJF_B143 | reverse complement strand
TCATCGCCACCGATCACTGCCCCTTTACGGAAAAGGAAAAACTGGAAAATGTTGCTGATTTCCGGAATTGTCCCGGTGGCGTTTCCGGCGTGGAAGAACGGATGCCGCTCCTGTTCAGCGAAGGCGTCCTGAAAGGACGGATTTCACTGGAACGATTCGTACAGGCTACCAGTACTAATGCGGCAAAAATATTCGGACTCTACCCGAAGAAAGGGACTCTCATGCCGGGCAGTGATGCCGACGTCATCCTCATCAATCCGGCGAAAACACACACCTTTGGCAGGGATACGCTGCATACAACCTGCGGCTATTCTCCGTATGACGGCATGACCACCGATTGTGCCATCGATCTTGTCATGCTCCGCGGTCAGATCATAGCCAGGGACAATACGTTTACAGGCCAGAAAGGCTATGGAACCCTGCTGCACCGCAAACGCACCATTGCCTATGAAGACATTGTAAGGGTATGATATAAGAAAGATATGTAGCAGCTGTGACATGGTTGATGTTACACGAAAGAAATATAAAATATAAACTTCATATTCGTATGTTCCTGTCTGGTATTTTCCCCCGCCTGGAGCTTTCCCGCTTTTGGGCGAAATGGCAGCCATGACAGACATATCACTGAAAGTCTGAAGGGGCGGAAAGAGGACTGTTATGGATAGGACATGTAAATTGTGGATTAACAACAGAGAAATTGAGGTTGATCCGGAACGGAAGCTGATGGATATTCTGCGCAATGATTTGCGGCTGAAATCGGTAAAAGATGGCTGCAGTGAAGGTGCCTGCGGCACGTGTACCGTCGTCATCGACGGGAAAGCGACGAAAACCTGCGTACAGAAAGCAGGCCGGATGGCCGGCAAACGTATCCTGACGGTGGAAGGACTGTCACAGCGGGAAAAAGATGTATTCGTCTATGCCTTTGGAGAAGCTGGCGCCGTGCAGTGCGGCTTCTGTATCCCGGGCATGGTCATGTGCGGCAAAGCGCTCATCGATGCCAATCCCCGGCCGAACAGGATAGAGATAGCCGCGGCTATCCGCAATAATATCTGCCGCTGCACGGGTTATAAAAAAATCATCGACGCCATCGCTCTGGCTGCGGATATGCTGGATAAGGGAACTCCCGTACCGGCAGAAGACGAATATCCCCAGGTCGGTTCAGCCTGCCACCGCATCGATGTCAAGGGAAAAGTACTGGGAACGGGACAGTATGCAGACGATATAGACGAAGTCGATCTGCCGGGCATGTGTTATGGCAGTGCCGTACGCAGCCAGTATCCCCGGGCCGTCGTCAAAGCCATCCATACGGAAAAGGCAAAGGCCCTGCCCGGTGTCATCTGTGTCCTGACGGCCGATGATATTCCCGGTTCTGTCAAAGTCGGACACCTGAAGACCGACTGGGATACTCTTATCGGCGTCGGAAAGACGACCCATTTCCTCGGTGATGCCATTGCTCTGGTGGCGGCGGAAACACCGGATATCCTGGCTGAAGCCAAAAAGCTCGTAGAGGTAGAATATGAAGAGTTACAGCCCGTTACATCGGCAGTTGAAGCACTGGCAGAGGGAGCTCCGCTGGTCCATCCGTCCCACGGGTCCAATATCCTCGTCCACGAACATCTGGTGCGCGGCGATGCCGACGCGGTCATTGCGGCCTCTAAATATAAAGTGACCCGCCATTATGAAACGCCCTGGACGGAACATGCTTTCCTGGAACCGGAATGTGCCGTAGCCATGCCCTTTGACGATGGCGTCTATATCTATTCGACCGATCAGAGCCCCTATGACACGCGGCGGGAAACGGCGCTCCTCCTGGGACTTCCCCAGGAAAAAGTCATCGTTGAGAACAAGCTCGTCGGCGGTGGCTTCGGCGGGAAGGAAGATGTGACGGTCCAGCATCTGGCAGCGCTCATTGCCTACAAGACGAAGCGGATTGTCAAATGCAAACTGACCCGGCAGGAAAGCATCCTCATCCATCCCAAACGCCATCAATTCAGCATGGACCTGACAACAGCCTGTGATGAACAGGGCAGACTGACGGCCATGAAACTGGTAGCCGTGACCGACAATGGTGCCTATGCTTCTCTGGGTGGTCCGGTATTGCAGCGGGCCTGCACCCATGCGGCCGGCCCGTATAACTACCAGATTATCGATATCGACGGGACCGCCGTATATACCAATAACCCGCCGGCAGGAGCGTTCCGCGGTTTTGGTGTGACCCAGACGATTTTTGCAACGGAACGGAATCTCGACCTTTTGGCGGAAATGGTAGGAATTGATCCCTGGGAAATCCGCTACCGCAATGCCATCCGTCCCGGCCAGGTGCTGCCGAACGGGCAGATTGCCGATCCGGCGACGGGACTGGCAGAGACACTGGAAGCCGTAAAGGACACGTATTATCACAGCGGTCCCTATGTGGGCATAGCCTGTGCCCTCAAAAACGCCGGCGTCGGCGTAGGATTGCCCGATTATGGCCGCTGCCGTCTCGTCGTGGAAGGTGGTAAGATCCATATCCATGCCGGTGCTTCCTGTATCGGCCAGGGTGTCGGTACGGTCCTGACACAGATCGTGTCCCAGGCGGCCGGCGCTCCGGTCAGCCACATTTGCTGGCATAATCCCAGCACGGCAACGGCACCTGATGCGGGAACGACTTCCGGATCGCGGCAGACGACTCTCACGGGAGAAGCGGGCCGCCGGGCTGCCAAGGCCTTGCGCCGGGCTTTGTTTGCCCGAAAAGGGCTGACCTATGCAGCAAGCCGTACGCCCAGTGCCTATCTGGAAGATGTCATGGTCGAAGAAGAATCGCCGGAAACAGCAGCTGTACGCTTTACGGCAGAAGACCTGGCATTATTGGACGGGACGGAATACTATGGCGAATACTATGGTAAAACCGACGCCATGGGGACGTCCGGCAAGGAACATCCCGTATCCCACGTCGCCTACGGTTATGCGACTCACGTATGTATCCTCAATGAAGATGGCACGATTAAAAAGATGGTAGCCTGTC
>NZ_ONTA01000011.1:0-2120 GCF_900320625.1 Megasphaera sp. DJF_B143 | reverse complement strand
TGCTCCCGTAGCACCGGTACACGTCCTGGTCATCCCCAAGAAACACATTGCCAGTATCGCCGCCCTGACGCCGGACGACGCCGACGTAGCCGGCAAGATGCTCTATGCCATCCAGAAAGTAGCCCAGGTACTGGGCCTCGACAAGGAAGGCTACCGCGTCGTCTACAACACGGGTGAAAAAGCAGGCCAGACGGTCCATCACATGCACGCCCACATTCTCGGCGGCAAGGAAATGGCATGGCCGGGAGTATAAGACCTGCCGGGGAAAATCCCGGGCCGGTCCGGCGGAGACACCGGAAGAGTTCCGCCCGCCGCAGACAGGTCGCTGGCGGAGGCAGGATGATACGCATCGTTTCCCTGCTGTTACTGGCGGCTATCATGGCTTTCCTTATATTCCATATGAGATGATCCATACGGCTGCAGTACGGCTGCGGCCGTATTTTACTGCCCCGGGGAAAGAACCGGCCCGGTGACGGCAGGTGTTTGTGTTTTTGTGTCGAATACTATACATAGCGGTTCTGTGTTGGCATACACAGGATAATCTGAAGTACGGGCAGGTGACGCATGTGTACATACGATATATACGCATTGAAAATTACCGGAATTTCCGGGATGTAGAAATGACGTTCCACGAAAAGGCGAACTATCTCGTCGGGGAAAATGCCATCGGCAAGAGCAGTTTCCTGAGGCTGCTGAAGCTCATGAGCGAAGGCTGCGGCATTACAGAAGATGACTATGATTCAGTACTGCAGCCTATCGTCATCACCCTGGAACTGCAGCTCCTCGACAGCGATAAAGAGGCCTTTGCCGACCTTCCGGAAGAGCATATGACCTCTATCCGGGTGCGCATGGAAAAAAACGTAGAGGAAATCTATCCCCGGCTCTATGATGAACAGACGGGGGAACAACTGCCGCTGGATGTCATCCGGCGCATCCGCTACGTGTCCTATTCTTCGTCCCTTCCCCAGGAATACGCGGCCCCGGCACGGGTATACCGGGCCATTGAAGACATGCTTACCTCGTGGGGACAGACGCAGATTGCGGAGTTTACGCCGGAACTGCAGAATTTCATCCGCCATGAAGCCCGGTACGGTCATTTCGATTCGTCTTATTACGTTGATATCTTCCTCTTGTCCTGTCTGTTGCGCCGGCAGGACCGGTCCCTGGCGGATAACATGAAATTCATTTCCCTCGTCGCCCTGGAACTGATTACCCAGATTTATATCATGTGCCAGAGCAAGGCCGTTCCCATCGAGCACAATCTGATCGTCGATGAAAAAGGACGGCGCTGGCTGCCGCTCATCACGTCCATCGACGAACCGGAAATCCATCTTCATCCGTATATGCAGCGGTCTATCCTCCATTATTACAAGCAGCTCCTCAGCAACGAGGATCCCCGCTTTGCCGAACTGCTGAAGGGGTTGTTCCACATAGACGGCCTTCGGGGCCAGTTGTTCGTCGTCACCCATTCTACGGATGCCCTGGTCGATGACTACCGCAACATCGTCCGCTTTTACCGCCATGACGGCGGTCAGGTCCGGGCGGCCTGCGGGGCGACGATTCATTTCAGTGAAGAAATCGAAAAGCACCTGATCATGCACTTCCCCGAAGTGAAGGAAGCACTTTATTCGCGGAGTGTCATCATCGTGGAAGGGGAAACGGAGTATGGCTGTTTTTCTCTCTTCGGCACGACCCTGGGACTTCCCTTTGATTACTACGGCATCTGCCTGATCAATGCCCGCGGGGAAAGTTCCATTGCCAAGATCCGGAAATTGCTGCAATTCTTCCATATTCCCACGGTAGTGTTGTATGACGCCGATGTGAAAGGCAGCAAGGGGCATGAGAAGAATACGTTTTTCACCGACGGCATCTGCTTCGAAATGGATCTGGTGAAGACGATGATTTCCCACGGGAAACGGCGCGAGCTGGACCGCATCATCGATACGGCCAATGGCGAACATGCCCGTGCGACGACGGACATGCTCAAGAAGGCATGCCGCAAGCTCGACCTCAATTATCACGACTACCCGCCCCGCATGCTCTGGCATGTGAATCCCCGCAACCAGGATGCGCTCTGCGTCTACTATTTTTCCTGGCTGTACAGCAATAAGGGGGTCATC
>NZ_ONTA01000093.1:0-7084 GCF_900320625.1 Megasphaera sp. DJF_B143 | reverse complement strand
GCTTTCAGGTATACGGAAAGCATATATTCCAAGGCCAGGGGCAGGCCTTTTTCGTCATACAGGTAGAATTTGGGGTTGTGATGCGGTGTCAGTTCGTGGGTACCGGTCGGATCGCCCATGCCGAACCAGGCGACGGCTGCCGGTTTCTGTTCGCTGAAATAGCCGAAGTCTTCAGCACCCAGGCTGGGCGGGCAGTCGATAACCGTGATGCCCATAGCGCCAGCCGTGTCCTGCATGATAGAGACACAGGAGGCATCATTTTTGCAGGCCGGATAGCCATATACCATGGTGGTCTTGACTTCGCACTGATGGGCGGCGCAGATGCTGTTGCCCAGCCGTTCGATTTCTTCCATGACTGACTGGCGCAGATCCGTATCGAGGACGCGTACGCAGCCGCCCATGCTGACCGTTTCGGGGATGACGTTGGCTACGCCTTCGACGCCGCAGTGGAGATAGCTGACCGAGACGGTGCAATTGGCCAGAGGGTCACATTTCAGGGCCGGAATGAGGGCGATATCGTTTACCAGTTCCGACGCTGCAAAGATAGGGTTGTTGGCCTTGTGGGGGAATCCGCCGTGGCCGCCTTTGCCGCGGATCTTGAAGTCGTATGTACCGACAGCGGCAAAACGGACGCCGTCGTGGATATCGATCTGGCCGAGCGGGGCCGATGCGTTGACATGGATGGCGAACATGTAATCAATGTGGTCCATGATACCGTCTTTGACCAGCTGCTGGGCACCGCCGGGAAGGAATTCTTCACCCTGTTCGAAGACAAAATAGACTGTGCCGCGGACGAGTTCGCGGTGACGGGCCAATGTTTCGGCAACGGCCATGAGGATAGAGGCGTGGGCATCGTGGCCGCAGGCGTGCATGACGCCGGGATTGGTGCTCTTGTAGGGAAGATCATTCGTTTCCGTGAGGCCCAGGGCATCGAAATCAGCGCGCAGTCCGATAGACGGGCCGGGCTGGCTGCCTTTGAGGAAGCCGACCGTACTGTTGCCCGTAATGCCCGGCATCAGTTCGATACCGGCCTTTGTCAGATGGTCCCGGATCCAGGCTGCCGTATTCGTTTCCTGGAAGGACAGTTCCGGGTGGGCGTGGAGATAGCGGCGGTTCTTTATAATCTGGTCACCATATTCTTCTACGAGTTTTTTTACGTCTGTCATAGGAATCACTCTCTTTCTGTAATATAACAATAGCATGATGATGGTAACAAAAAAGGGCGGTACGTGAGGGACGAAATATATCCGCGGTACCACCCTGTTAATCTAAAATATTTAGATCAGCTCTTGCGCTCTGTAACGGGAGCTTGCCGGCCAGGCCTACTTACGGTTCAGCCAGGCAGTTCAGGAATGTACTTCATATGACCGTCCCTGCTGTCTTGCACCAGGCGGCAGCTCTCTGGAAAGTCCAGTCATACTACTCTTTCCTTCATTACTTTTTGCAATCACCTTAAATTTTTAAAATGTGATATATCTAAATTATACTGAAAAAATCTTTTCTGTCAAGATACATGTCTATCCTGACATTACATCAGCTCCTGCAGAGCCGTTTCGTAGACTGTGAGCATATATTCCAGTGCCAGGGGAAGCCCCTTTTCGTCATCGATATAGAAACAGGGATTGTGATGGGACGTGGGGGCGATGGCGCCGGTCGGATCGGCCATGCCGAGTTTGGCGATGCCCGCCGGTTTCTTCTGGGCATAATAGGCAAAGTCTTCGGCACCGAGAACGGGCGGGTTGTCGAGGACCGTAAGGCCCATGGACGCGGCGGCTTTGCGGAATATGTCATTGCATGTGGCATCGATTGTATTCGCCGGATAACCATAGACCAGGCTTACATCGCACTGGCACTGGTGAGCGGCACAGATGGCTTTGGCCAGGCGTTCGATTTCTTTCATGACGAAGTCGCGCAGATCCGTATTGAGGACGCGGGCATTGCCACCCATGCTGACCCGTTCGGGAATGACGTTGGCTACGCCGTCTACACCGCACTGGAAATAGCTCACAGAGACAGTGCAGTTTTCCAGGGGATCGCATTTCAGGGCTGGAATCAGATTGATGGCGCTGACCAGTTCGGCTGCGGGAATGACCGGGTTGTTGGCCTTGTGAGGGAAGCCGCCGTGGCCGCCTTTACCGGTGATTTTGATGTCGTAGGTACCGACGGCGGCTTCGCGGACGCCGGCGGCGACATCGACAGTGCCTACCTTTTCGAGGGCTGCGGCATGCCAGGCAAACATATAGTCAATGCGGTCCATGATGCCGTCTTTGACCAGCTGCTGGGCGCCGCCGGGGAGAAATTCTTCCCCCTGCTGGAATACGAAATAGATAGTGCCGTGGACGAGTTCCCGGTGAGAGGCAAAGATTTCGGCCATGGCCATGAGGACTGCCGTATGGGCATCGTGGCCGCAGGCGTGCATGATGCCGGGATGGGTGCTCTTGTAGGGCAGGTCATTCATTTCCGTAAGACCTAAAGCATCGATATCGGCGCGGAATCCGATGGACGGACCAGGCTGTGTTCCTTTGAGGACGCCGACCGTGCTGTTGCCCGTAATACCAGACAGGGTGGGAATGCCAATGGCTGCCAGATGGTCCCGGATCCATTGGGCTGTATTCGTTTCATGGAAGGATAATTCCGGATGGGCGTGGAGATACCGCCGGTTTTTGATGACTTCTGCTGCATAGGCTGCAGCTAATTTTTTTATTGTTCCAGACATGACAAACTGCCTCCTTTTTTACCGTAAGTATACTACGAATAGATATATTTTACGATTCTTTTTTTAGTTTATTGTATAAAGCCTGACGGCTGATGCCGAGGATGCGCGCCGCCTGGGTATGGCTGCACCCTTGTTCGATGAGCCCGTGGATGAGCGACTGCTGCAATGTATCCTGCAGCCCTTTGAGGTCGATATGCAGCGTATCGGCATCGCGACGGGTCCAGCCGTGGCCGGCCTGGTCAAAAAGGTAGCCGTATGACGGGTCTCCCTGTTCACCGTAGAGATGATACCGCAGGGCAACGCTGTATAGTTCCCGTATATTGCCCCACCAGCGATGTTTTTCCAGGACCGGGCGCAGGGCATCGGGAATCTCGACGGCATGGCCGGTCAACCGTTCCAGGAATATGGAGAATAAGTAAAAAATATCCGATGGCCGTTCGTTGAGAGACGGCAGGTCGAGCGTTAGAGGATTGAGGCGGAAATAGAGATCGCGGCGGAAGCGCCCCGATTCGATCTGGGGGATGATATCGGCATTGCTGGCGGAGATGATGCGGATATCGAGGGGAATGACATAATCCGACCCGATGCGCATGACCTGCCGCGTTTCCAGGACGCGCAGCAGCTTGGACTGGATATTGGCGGACATACTATTGATTTCGTCGAGGAAAATCGTGCCGGTGTGGGCCAGCTCGAAGAGGCCGGCTTTCCCTTCTTTGCGGGCTCCCGTAAAAGATCCGCCTTCGTAGCCGAAAAGTTCGCTCTCCAGCAGTTCAGGCGGCAGGGCAGCGCAGTTCACGGCGACGAAAGGGCCGCTGCGCCGCGGGCTGGCATTGTGGATGCTCTGGGCAAAGAGTTCTTTGCCGGTGCCGCTTTCTCCCTGGATGAGGACCGGCGCATTGTAAGCCGCCATGATTTTTGCCGTGGCGATGCAGCGTTTCATGGCCTTATCCCTGGTCAGGATATCGCTGAAGGTGTGGCGGGCCGTGAGCCCTGTCCGGGACAGTTTATAGCGGACATTTTTTTCCAGGCGCTGCAGTTCCGTGACGTCGCGGATATTGAGGATGAAATACGGCTTGTCGTTGAGCGTGAACGGCCGCGTCGTGGCTACCAGCGTGTATGGCGGACAGTGCAGGATGCGGTTCTGGAAAAAGGGCGGTTTTTTGAAGGCTTCATCCAGATCGGGAAACATATGCTGGATCGTATCGGGTGTCCTGGGGAATTTCAGGAAATGGTGTGCCTTGGGATTAAAATGAGTGATATTCCCCTTTTTATCATAGATGATGATGCCTTCGTCTACGTTGTTCAGTACGGAAGACAGAAGGGAAATCTGATTCTGTTCGCGCCGGTTCAAAAGTACCAGGTCATGGGCGTACTGGTAGGCCGACAAGATGGCCGATTCACCGGGCGTAATGGGAAAGACTGGCAGCCGTGTGTGCGTAAGAAGCGGCATGACCAGACAGCTGACGATAGCCGTACCTGGTGATTCCGGAATGGCATCGGCCAGGGCTCCCAGCGTCTCAGGGGAGATATCGGCACTATAGGGATGAATGACCATCTTACTGCGGATTTCCGGCCAGCACATAGCCTCGTTGAAAATGACATGCTGGCTGAGAAACAGGTGGATTTTTTCATAATTCTCTACCTGATGGAGCGTATAGAGAATATCACTGGTCGAATAATGCAGGCACAGTACGGGGATATCCCGGATGGCCTGGGACAATTCGTAGTATGGTCCGGTGTGGGTAATGATGACCTGGGCTCCCTGCTCTACGAGGTGACGGCCCTGTTCGAAGCGGTTGGGGAAATCGAGGACAGCTACCTTCGTGGGGATGTAATTTTTTTGTTCTGCCACAGAAGCCTGACGGAGGACTGCTTCTATTTCTTCCTTCAGAGTTTCGTTGGCTGCGAGAAAATAAATAGATTCCATAACATACCTCCTGATTTCTTCTATCATAGGAAAATTGTAAAGGTGTGTCAATAAATGTATACAAATTAATTTGGAAACACGAAAGAAATACAAAGAAATGGGGATATATCACCATTATTTAAGTTGGCATATATCTTTCACATATATTGCCGACAGATGTATAGTATCCCATAACTGAAAAAGACATGTATGAGGAGGTATCATGATGAAAAAATTAGTATCAGGTGATGAAGCCCTGGCACGGGGCCTGTATGAAGCCGGTGTCACCTTTGCTTCGGCCTATCCGGGCACGCCGAGCACGGAAATCCTGGAGAATGCAGCTAAATATGAAGAAATCGATTCCGAATGGGCACCGAATGAAAAGACAGCTATGGAAGCGGCTATCGGAGCTTCTGTTTCCGGTGTACGGTCCTTTGCGGCTATGAAAATGGTCGGTCTCAACGTAGCGGCCGATCCACTTTTTACCTACGCTTATCTCCATGTCAATGGCGGCTTTGTTTTTGTATCGGCCGATGACCCGGGCATGCATTCGTCCCAGAACGAACAAGATAACCGCAATTATGCCAAATTCGCCAAAATATGCATGTTTGAACCGTCCAATTCCCAGGAAGCCAAGGACATGACTAAAGAAGCCTATGCCGTCAGCGAACGGTTCCATACGCCGGTCATGATCCGCATGACGACCCGTGTCTGCCATTCCAAGAGTCTCGTAGAAGAAGGGGCCCGTGTAGAAGTGCCGGCTGTACCCTATGTAAAACAGCCGGAAAAAATGGATCCCGTACCGGCTATTTCCCGCGTGCGCCGCGTCGTCATCGAACAGAGGGAGAAAGATCTGGCAGCGTATTCCGAAACCTGTCCCTGGAATGTAGAAGAAGCAGGTCATACAAATATGGGCATCATCACATCCGGTGCCGCCTACAACTATGTAAAAGAAGTATTTGGCGACAGCGTATCGGTCCTGAAAATCGGCTTTTCTTATCCCCTTCCCATGAATAAAATCCGTGCCTTTGCGGAAAAAGTAGATACCCTGTATGTCGTGGAAGAACTGGACTCTTTCATGGAAGACCAGATCAAGGCTGCGGGTATTCCATGCCATGGACATGATATCATCCCCAATATAGGCGAACTCAACCCGGATATCGTACAGAAAGCACTGACGGGTACAGGAAATGATGGAGTATCTGTTCCAGAAGAATTCATCGTCCCCCGTCCGCCTGTCCTTTGCGCCGGCTGCCCTCACCGGGGCTTTGCCTTTGAACTGGCCAAACGCAAGAATACAGTCATGCTCGGCGATATCGGCTGCTATGGCCTGTGCGGTGCTCCCCCGCTGAATGCCAAGGATATGGGCCTCAATATGGGTGCTGTCTTTTCCATGGGACATGGTATGGTACACGGCTTTGCCCGGAGTGGTCAGCAGAAGCGCGTCGTCGGCTATATGGGCGACTCTACCTTCTTCCACAGCGGTATCAATGCTCTCATGGAAGTCTCCTATAATAAATCCAATACGATCTGTGTCATCCTCGACAACCGCACGACGGGCATGACGGGCCATCAGGAAAATCCCGGCACGGGCTATAATCTGAAAGAAGAAATCACGACCATGCTAGACATTGAAACCATCGTCCGGGCCCTGGGCATCCGGAACGTCCGTACAGTCAATCCCCAGAATCTGACGGCTATGAAAGAAACGCTGGACTGGGCCTTTGCCATTACGGATGAACCGGTAGTCATCATCACCAAATGGCCATGTGCCCTGAAGAAACTTACGCCTTTTGATAAGAAAGAATTCACTATAGAAAAAGCCGTATACGGAGTGGTGGAAGATGCGTGTATCGGCTGCCGCAAATGCCTTACGACAGGATGCCCGGCCCTGCGCTTTGACAAGAAAACGAAAAAATCCAGTATCTCTCCGGCAGACTGCAACGGCTGTTCTGTCTGTGCCCAGGTCTGCCCGGTACAGGCTATCGTAAAGAAAGGGGAATAATCATGAACGATGTAAAAAGCATACTCCTCGTCGGTGTCGGCGGGCAGGGGACGATTCTGGCCAGCAAGATTCTCACCCAGGGTCTCATAGAAAATGGATACGATGTCAAAATGAGCGAAGTCCACGGCATGAGCCAGCGCAGCGGTAGTGTCAGCACCCAGGTACGGTTCGGTGCGAAAGTCTACTCCCCTATCATCGGGGAAGGGACGGCGGATATCCTCGTTTCCTTTGAAGAAATGGAAGCTGCCCGGTACGCTCATTTTCTGAAAAAAGATGGCAAGGCCGTCGTCAATACGTACCGTATCCCGTCCATGCCAATCCTGACCGGTAATCAGGACTATCCCGATGATATCATCGGCATGCTCCGCCAGCGCGTGTCGACGATGGCTCTCGATGCGACGGGGATTGCAGAAAAAGTGGGAAATCCCAAGAGTGCCAATGTCGTTTTGCTGGGAGC
>NZ_ONTA01000038.1:0-12682 GCF_900320625.1 Megasphaera sp. DJF_B143 | reverse complement strand
GCCGGCTGACGAGATACATAAGAGGAGGTGATACATTGCGATATATAACGGAAATGGATTTACGGGATTTGTATCATGAAGAACCGTTTACGACGTATTACCTGGCAACAGACAACCGCCTGACACCGGGGGCCAGACAATTCCTGACAGACCGGCGCATTCCCTGTGAAACCGCATGGGGAGAAAGACAGGAGAGAAAAGCTGATGCAGTACCGGCTGCAGAAGAAACGGAGCCTGCGCCGTCGTGGCAGTTGATGAAACTGTGGCATACACTGGAGCATGCAGAATCACTCATCATGGTGACGGCAGAATGGTTTTCCCGCCATGGCGAACATCTGGCAGCGGAAGATTTTACCGCACTGGCCAGGACGCTGCAGCGGACCCGGCTGGCCTGTGAACAAGGAGAAATACCGCCAGCCCTTACCTTCTGGAATTGTACGGAAGGCGAACTTCGTGAAAAAGTAGATGATACGGTCATCCCCTTTAGTCTGGAAAAACTGCCGGAAGATGAAGTGCTGCGCGCCAAACTTCTCATGCTGAATCACCTCCGCACATATCTGCAGATGCTGGAACCGCTCGTTCTGGAAACACAGAGCCGCCATGGTGATGCCGGCCCGGGAGTATATGAAGGGCTGATACACATTCTCCATAGCCTGACCAATGTCCTTTGTATCATGATGGGAAAATATATGAGAGGTTCAGTATGAGTACTTTAAATTCAGATTTTACCTATTGCAATGAAATAATCAAAGAGTTTGAAAATGTGGTCAGAAAGCCGGTGACCAAACCGTCTTCTGTATACTATACAGGTGTCGATCTCGGCACGGCCTTTATTGTCGTCGCCGTCCTTGATGAGCATTTCCGCCCTATAGCCGGAGAGTACCGATATGCCAGTGTTGTCAAAGATGGCATGATTGTGGATTATCTGGGAGCTATCCGCATCGTCCGGGAAATGAAAGAAAACCTGGAAAAGAAACTGGGTACAGAACTGAAGTATGCCGCTGCGGCCTTGCCGCCGGGGACGTTTGATCTCGATTCCGGTGCTATCAAACACGTCGTAGAAGGTGCCGGGTTTGAAGTGACTAATCTGCTCGATGAACCGACGGCCGCTAATGCCGTCCTGAAAATCAAAAACGGCGCAATCGTCGATATTGGCGGCGGTACGACAGGAATTGCGATTTTTAAAGATGGCGAGGTCGTACATGTGGCCGATGAACCGACCGGGGGCACACATTTTTCCCTCGTCGTATCGGGAGCCTACAAGATGCCGTTTGAAGAAGCCGAATTATATAAGCGGGATCAGAAAAACCACCGTGAAATTCTGCCGATATTGCAACCAGTCATTGAAAAAGTATCTTCCATCATTACCCGCCACATCAAGGATTATGATGTGAAAGAGATTTATCTCGTAGGCGGTACGTGTTGTCTGACGGGAATTGAAAGCATCATTGAAAAGCGGACGGGACTTCCGACGCGCAAGCCACAGAATCCCATGTTTGCAACGCCGCTCGGTATTGCCCTTAATTGTAAACAGCTGGAAGAATAGAGGCGGTTCTATGGAATGGAAAATCATCAAGTCCCCTTCACCGGGAACGATAGATATCCTTATGCGGCGTAAGGGTTCTCCGGCTTCGCACGATATGAGCGATTTTGATGCCGTGGGACTCGTACAGGGAAGACTCATCGATATGGTCGTAGCAGCCGATATTGCAGAAAAAGCGGCCGGTGTCTTCGTCGAAGATATCCGGGGCAGCTGCCCGCAGAATCTCGTTATGATAGCCATATTTGGCGATACGGCAGCTGTAGAGGCGGCAATTGCCGATATATGCAGAGTCTTTCAGGAACATAGGCAGGTGACATTATGATAGCAGCCAGAGTGATTGACAACATTTGGTCCACGCGCAAGGCAGACTGCCTCGTCGGAATCAAATTTATGATAGTAGAAGTCATCGATGGCAAAGATGCAGGACGCCGTTTTATTGCTGCCGACCTGATCAATGCCGGTATCGGTGAAAATGTCATCGTCAGCCAGGGCAGTGCTGCCCGGCAGATGTTTCAACCGGATACACTGCCCATTGATGCGGCAATTATTGGAATCATTGATGAAGAATGTACGTTTTAATTTGTGGAGGTGAATCCGCTTGGACGTATTAAATCAAGTGCGGGAGGCCGGTGTCATCGGTGCCGGTGGTGCCGGATTTCCCACTCATGCCAAGCTGAATGCGACAGCGGAATACATATTACTGAACGGTGCTGAATGCGAGCCCCTTCTGAGAGTGGACCAGCAATTGCTAGCGTTGTATCCCGATGCCATTATTACCGGTTTTGCCGCTGCCGGCCATCAGGTACAGGCAAAGCGGGCCATTATCGGCATCAAGGGCAAGCATAAAGAGGTCATCGAAATTTTAAAAAAGCGTATCGAAGCCCTGGGCTTTTCTCCATTTGTACAGATTCATATCCTTCCGGATGTCTATCCTGCTGGTGATGAACAAGTACTGGTCTACGAACTGACAGGCCGTATCGTACCGGAATGTTCTATTCCTCTTTCCGTTGGCTGTGTCGTCGTCAATGCCGAAACAGCTTTCAATATCGCCCGTGCCCTGGAAGGTAAAAGCGTAACAGAAACGTATGTGACGCTCCAGGGCGATATTCCCAGACCGGTGACGCTTAAAGTGCCGGTAGGGATGCCGGTCCGCGAAGTCCTCATGAAAAGCGGGATTACCAGCCTGGATGATTATGGCGTCATTGATGGCGGTCCCATGATGGGCCGGATCATGAATTCCTACGATGGCTATGTTTCGAAAAAGAACAAGGGCTACATCATATTGAAGAAAGACCATTATCTCATCCGGAAAAAGAGCATGAACGAGCGGCAGGCACGCATTATTGGCCGTACGGCCTGCGAACAGTGCCGGATGTGTACCGATCTGTGTCCCCGCTATCTCCTGGGTCACAACATGCAGCCCCATAAAATCATGAGAACTATGAAGTACATGCCCGATGATCTGCAAAGTGCCCTTACGGCACAGCTCTGCAGCCAGTGCAATCTGTGTGAACTCTTTTCCTGTCCGGCCCATCTCAGCCCGCGTAACATCAACAGCTGGTATAAGGACCGGATGCGTACAGCCGGCATTAAATACACACCGGCAGAAAGAGATTATAAGCCCCGCGAAGCCCGTTCCTACCGGCTCGTTCCCAGTAAACGCCTTATTGCCCGGCTGGGCCTCAGCTCTTTTGATGGTCCGGCGCCGCTTACGGGAGTGGAATGGAATATCGATGAAATCGGTATCCTGCTCAGTCAGCACGTAGGTGCTCCGGCACAACCGGTCGTACAGGCCGGCGATGCGGTTACGGCCGGTCAGATGGTAGGTGCCATCCGTGAAGGGAGCCTCGGTGCTCCCGTCCATACGAGCATGGACGGCGTAGTCACAGAAGTTACCGATTCAGTCATTAAGATAAAGGTGGGGTCGATCCATGTATAATGCGATAGGTATGGTAGAGTTGAGCAGCATCGCCAGGGGAATTTATACGGCCGACCGGATGATCAAGACTGCTGCTGTAGAAGCCGTCAGCTGCACTGCCGTATGTCCCGGCAAGTACATTGTCCTGATCCAGGGTGATGTAGCTGCCGTAGAAAGTTCGGTCGATGCCGGCATCCAGTCGGCAGGGGAATATATTGTCGATCATTTCATTATTCCCAATGTTCATCCCGGTATCTTCCCGGCTATTTCTTCTACAACCCTGCCGGAACAGCGGGCGGCCCTGGGAATCATCGAATCGTTCTCTCTGGCATCGATGATTCATTCTGCTGATGCGGCTCTCAAAGCGGCTGATATACAGGGCATTGAACTCCGACTTGGCAGCGGCCTCGGTGGCAAAGCGTATTTTACCTTCACCGGTGATGTAGCTGCTGTAGAAGCAGCTGCCGATGCAGGAAAAGCACTGGTGAGAGACAGCGGACTGCTGGTAGATATCGAAGTCATCCCGTCTCCGGCAGAACGGTTATGGGATACGTTGTTATAAATTATGCAGATGGAATCAGGAGGTGATACATTGAAACCATTGATTTGTGTCAGTCACGTAAAAGAAGCGGCTGCAGCCGGGAAGCATGAACTGTATGTAGAGCCCGGAGCCATTATTACGGCAGCGGCCAGCGACTATGCCCGTGACAAAGGGATTGCCTTTGTTGAAAAGCAGACGGCTCCTGCCGCACCGGACGTACACAAACCGGCAGCAGGCAGTGTGAAAGGTCTGGATAAAGGTCTGGTAGCGGAAATTGTCCGTCAGGTGCTTTTATCCCGTGGCCAGGCTGCACAGCCGTACAGGGAAGAAAAAGATGACAGCGGCCTCAAAGTAGTACGTGGTCATTCTGTGACCTATGAAGTCTTCGATACGGGTAATCCCGTAACAAAAGTCGGATACAGGGAAGTTATCAGTAAAACTGAATCTCATATGAGCTCAGGATTCCTGACCATCGATCACTCTTCCTTTACCTGGACACTGACGGGATATGAAGAAACAGATATTATCCTGGAAGGAAGTCTCTCCATTACGATTAATGGTAAGACCTATTACGCCAGCCAGGGAGATGTGCTCTTCATTCCTAAAGATGCTACCGTCGTGTGGAATGCCGAAGATCATGTAAAATTGTTTTATTCGACCTATCCGGCAGACTGGGCAGGATGATATGAGCGTTAAAGGAGGTGGAAATCAATGGATGCCTTGGGAATGATAGAGACCAGAGGACTGGTAGCCGCTATAGAATGTGCCGATGTGATGCTCAAGGCAGCAGACGTGGTACTGAGTGGCAGGACCCTCGTTGGTGGCGGACTGGTGACGGTCTGTGTCAGCGGTGATGTAGGAGCAGTCAAAGCTTCCGTCGATGCAGGAGAAGCGGCTGTGCTTCATCTGGGTAAAGACCTTCTGATTTCACGTCACGTGATTCCCCGTCCTGATGCGGCCATAGCCGGGATCCTTCCCTCAAATGGCCCGGATAAACCAGATCCGCCAGACCCGGTTCCGTCTAAAGAAGGGCTGGCGCTGGCAGAAGAACGTATCGATGCATCCGGCGCAGAAACCGGTACTGGTGCAGCTGATACGGTGTCTCCTGAAACATGGCAGGGGACGGATACTACGCCGAAAGAAGAAGCCCCTGAGGTTTCTTTTGAGGACATAGATTTTAAAAATTTCCACAAAGCTGAGGCTGACGCACTGGCCGTACAGCCCGGCGTGAATCTTGACGGGGTGTTCAGAAAGATGCCCGTCCCAGCTTTGCGGCGTCTCGTCCGGGAATATACGGATATCGGCCTGACCGGCCGTGCCGTGTCGCGGGCGAAGAAAGCTGTTTTGCTCCGCCTGCTTGCAGATTACTATAACGGAAGCAGGAAGCAGCTGGTTTAAAGGAAATCTGAAAGGGGAGATACTTTTTGGAAACATTTGATTATGATCTGCAGACCGTGCAGGAAGCCAGAAATCTGGCACGGCAGGCGCAGAAAGCGGAAGATGTATTCTGCAAGTTTACCAATGAACAGGTAGACCGCATTTTGCAGAATATGGTCCGCGTAGCAGAAGAAAACGCGGCTAAATTGGCCCGCATGGCCGTTGAAGAAACGGGATTTGGCAAGGTAGAAGACAAAATCGTCAAGAATCAGGTAGCATCCCGCGATGTATACAATTATATCAAGGATATGAAGACCATCGGTGTCATTCACGAAGATACGGTCAACCGCATTACGGAAATCGGTGAACCCGTCGGTGTCGTACTGGGAATTATCCCCTCTACCAACCCGACCTCTACGGTCATCTACAATGCTATGATTGCTCTAAAAGCACGGAATACCATCGTATTTTCACCCCATCCGGCGGCATTGAAATGTACGATAGAAGCAGCCCGCCTCATGGCAGAAGCGGCAGAAACAGCTGGTGCGCCGCTGGGGACAATCAGCACCATTATCCATCCATCTATGGGTGCTACTAATGAATTGATGCACAGCGAAGAAGTTAAGATGATCATTGCTACGGGCGGTTCGGCCATGGTAAAAGCAGCCTACAGCTGCGGCAAACCGGCTCTGGGCGTAGGCCCCGGCAATGGCCCGTCTTATATCGAACGGACGGCAGATGTCAAAAAGTCCGTTGAAGATATTATGCTCAGCAAGACCTTTGACTACGGCACTATCTGCGCTTCTGAACAGTCTATCGTCGTCGAAGAATGCAACCGGACACAGGTTGTGGAAGAGTTTAAACGCCAGGGCGGCTACTTCATGACGAAAGAAGAAACAGATAAAGTCTGCCAGCTTCTCTTCAAAAACGGGCACGCTATGAATGCCAAATTCGTAGGCCGTTCTCCCCAGGTCATTGCCGATGCGGCAGGAATCACAATCCCTGCCGGTACAAGGGTCCTCATCGGGGAACAGGACGGCGTAGGAAACGGCTATCCTCTTTCCTATGAAAAACTGACCAGCGTTCTCGGCTTCTATACGGTTCGTGACTGGCAGGATGCGTGCGACCTCTGTATCCGCCTTTTAAAGAATTGTGGTCTCGGCCACACCATGTCGATTCATACGGAAGATCCGGAAATTGTCCGCCGGTTCTATGAAAAACCGGTATTCCGCATCATTGTTAACACACCGGCTACTCAGGGGGGCACGGGTATCAGCACCGGACTGGCACCGGCCTTTACACTGGGATGTGGTACCTGGGGTGGAAGCGCTACGGCTGATAACGTTACGCCGCAGCATCTGATGAATATCAAACGCGTAGCCTATGGTATCCGCGAAGTCAAGCCGTCCGTACCGTATGCGGGCCAGGCAACGAGCTGTGGAACGGCTGCCGGAGCAGCGGATTCTGGTGATGACCAGCTCATCGCTGTCGTCAATGAAGTGCTCCAGCTGCTAAAACAGAAAGGTGAGTTTTAATGGGGAAATATGATGCTTTAGTCGATTTGCTGGTAGAAGCCGTCAGGGACAGCCATTTGAATCTACAGCCGGATACGATTCCCGTAGGAGTATCCAACCGGCATGTCCATTTGTCCCAGGCGGATCAGGATGCTCTTTTCGGACCGGGCAGCCAGCTGACAAAGATCAAAGATATTTCGCAGCCGGGACAGTTTGCCTGCAAGGAAACGGTAACCCTGGCAGGGCCGAAGGGCGTTCTGGAAAAAGTCCGCATCCTCGGTCCCGTCCGCAAAGAATCCCAGGTGGAATTACTCCGGTCCGATTGTTTTAAATTGGGGATCAAGGTGCCGCTGCGCATGTCCGGTGAACTGGAAGGTACGCCGGGCCTGACGCTCATCGGACCAAAAGGCAGTATCTGCCTTCCCCGCGGTGTCATCATTGCCAAACGCCATATCCATATGCTTCCTGAAGACGCGCAGCGTTTTGGCGTGACGAATGGCCAGGTCGTTTCCATCAATATCGATGGCGACCGTGGCGGTACTTTCGGTAATGTTGTTATCCGAGTGACAACAACATCGGCATTAGAATGCCATATCGACATGGAAGAAGCTAATGCTATGAATCTTAAAAATGGTTCCAGGATAACAATTATTAAATAATTAAATCTTATATATTATTAGGAGGAAAATAACATGAGTACAACAGAAGCTTTAGGTTTAATCGAAACAAAAGGTCTTGTAGGTTCTATTGAAGCAGCTGATGCAATGGTAAAAGCGGCAAACGTTTACCTCATTGGCAAAGTTCTCGTCGGCGGCGGTCTCGTAACGGTTATGGTACGCGGCGATGTCGGCGCTGTCAAGGCTGCTACCGATGCTGGTGCTGCTGCTGCACAGCGCGTTGGCGAACTCATTTCCGTGCACGTTATTCCACGTCCCCATACTGATGTGGAAATGATTCTCCCTCATGACAACCTCACAGTAAAAGAATAATCTATCACAGGGCGGGCTAAGGCTATTAGCACCTTAGCCCGCTGCATTTTATCCGGTATCATGCAAAATTCATATAATAAATATTTGTTTATGTACGAAAGAACTTTGAAAAAACAAAAGAATTCATTCTTTTTTATTGATACATGTGAAATATATAACAATAAATATATATATATCAAGTAAAGGAAGTGTGTGCGAATGGAAAACAGAGCCTTGGCAGTCAAATTAAAGATAGACGCAGGGTTTAAGCAGCGTGGGATTACCTTTGCCATCTTTTCTGGGATTTTTTACGGTCTCTATACGGCTTTTCTGACCTTAGGCATGTCCAAGGGAATCTGGGGTAATGACTGGTATGGCGCCAATATGTCCGGCCTGAGCGCCTTTGCCATCACCTATTGCCTGGCAGCGCTGGGATCGGCCGTCAATGATACTATGAGCGGCATCTGGTCCCTTATCAATGTATCCATTAAAGGCGAACTGGGAGACTTTTTCCGCACGTTAAAAACAAAGCCGGGCCTGGTCATGATCGTTTGTGCCCTCATCGGCGGCCCGCTGGCTTCTACAGCTTATGTAGCAGCACTGCAGATGGGCGGTTCCATCATCGTGCCTATTTGTGCTCTCAATGCGTCTTTTGGGGCCATCATCGGCCATTTTGTATTCAAACAGGAAATCAATAAACGGATGGTCTGCGGTATCCTCCTCTGCCTTGTCGCTGCCGGTGTCATCGGCGGTACATCCTTCTCAGACGTGGGACCGACGGCGCTGATGGCCTGCGGCATTGCCCTGTTCTGCGCGCTGGGCTGGGGGATTGAAGGCGCCGTTGCCGGCTTTGGCACGACCCTCATCGATTATAATATCGGCATTACCATCCGTCAGTGCGTTTCCGGCCTTTCCAATATGCTCATCATGCTGCCCCTGTTGTGCATGATTGATGGCAGTGCCGGACTGGCTCCACGCCTTCTTTCCGGCGCCTGGAGCGACTGGTCGATCATCTTCTTTGTCATTTCCGGCTTCTGTGCCATGCCGGCATATTCCTTCTGGTATAAGGGCAATTCGATGTGCGGTGCCGCACTCGGCATGGTCTGCAATGGAGCGTATTCTTTCTGGGGACCGTTCTTCTGCATGATCATCGTCGGTATGTTTGATGGACAGCCAGGCTGGATGCTCACACCGGTACAGTGGGCGGCTGCTATTGTCATGATCTGCGGCATTGCTCTCGTCGGAAATCTCAATCCGCTCCATGCATTCCGGAAAAAGGAGGCCTGATCGTATGAAACCGCTCTATTACGCAATCATGAAATATATGACGACCGTAGAAGAAGCATCTAATATGGATGTCATCCATGCCCTGAAAGGAGAATACGGAAGTTTTAAAATGCTTCGACCCGATGCCGTACAGGAAGCATTGATGACGGCAAAGGCCAATGGGCTTCTCGATGAATCGCGGTTTGAACTGGATGATGCCGGTCAGTTACAGGTTTATTATAAAGTAAATGACTACGGCCGGCAGATGATCAACGCCTTTATTAGAGATTAATATAGTTGTGGTATTACCACTTTTTTACCAGTTTTTAACGAATTGCTGATACAGTCTATGTCATAATGAGGTATTAATTGCATTATTTTCTGGCTCCAGCCCAATGCGTATCTGTTTAACCAGTACGTCTTTATCATAGAAAGGAGAATGATATATGAAATCAGGGAAAAAGAAAGTGTTAAAAATGTTAGTTATGTCTGCGCTGATGGCAGGTATATCGGCAACGGCGATGGCGGCTGTAGGAGTGGTGCAGGGCCCGACGCCTATTGACCAGGGCATGGCTAATAAGGCAGAGGATTTCACTATCTACAATGACAAGATTGCTGCTTCCTTTGCCGTAGGTTCCAATAACTACTGGAATATGACGACGGGCAGCATCCTGGACATTGCCATGATGAAAGATGGGAAATTTGGGACGGATCTGACCAATGACATTGAATTCCTCAACGATTACTGGACAGCTACTGGTTCGTGGCATGGCGAAGACCTGCTGCATACGCCCGTAAAAGATATTACGTACAAGCTGGAAGGCGATAAAAAAGTCACTGTAACGGCGAAGACGAGATATTGGACAGAAGGTCATAAACTGCCTTTGAACGTGACGATTCAGTATACGTTGGAAGATGGCAAGAATTATATTGATATGAAGACAGTCGTCGAAAATCCGGCAGGGAATGATGCCTATCTGAATATGAACAGTGGCTATTCTATCAGTACCCTTGCCGTGAATATGTTCGGCCCCTTTGGCTTCTATCCTGATGTCAAGAGAACGGGCATACGTATCAATGAAGATCCCGAAGTCAATACGAAATACGGGGATTTCGTCGTTACGTACGGGAAAAATTACGCCGTAGCTGTTAATACCGATCATGCCAATGCTTACAAAGGTTCATCGGGCTATAAAGATGTCTATGTGAACCGCGACATCATGCCGGGCCAGTCGTATACGTATACGGGCGAAATCCTGGTTATTCCCAATGGGGAAACGGCTCCGGTCATCGAGCGGAAGATACAGAAAGATCCGTCTATCAAGGCTGGCGTCATTGAAGGTGTTGTCCGCGATTCCAATGGCAAACCGCTGCCCAATGCCTATGTCATCTTCAATAAGCCAGGATCTTATAAAAAGACGATAAAATCGGATGGTGTCGATCAGGTCATGAAAGATATCATGCAGCCTTTCGTCTGGAAGATTACCGATAAAGATGGCAAGTATAAAGTCACACTGCCGCAGGACAACTACGACATTTATGTACAGAGCCAGGGAACGACACCGTCTGACGTGCAGCATGTCGATCTGAAAGGCAACACTGTGGCTGATTTCCAAGTAAAACCGGGGGCCAGAGCGGCGCTGACGGCTGTTGATGAAAACGGGAAACCTGTCGATTTTAAAGTGGTCGTCACCGGTATCAAATCGGATGTAAAAGGATTAGGAGGCTCGGTATATTTTACAGACCCGGCGACACACAAAGCGGATTTTGACGTATCGGCACCGGAAAATGAACTCACCTTTACGGCATATCATGGAGCCGATTATACATCGAAACCGGTTGAATTCAAGACCTTTGTCAAAGGCGGCCAGACAGTTCAGCATCAGTTCGTCATTCCTCAGCTCATTCATCCTGAAAAGGCGGGCTGGTATGGCAATGACAATCACCAGCATGCCGACCATGGCGATGGCGCGACGACTGTCCCGGAACTCTTTGCCGCACAGCTGGCAGCCGGCCTGGACCTGAATCTCGTACTCGATCACGACTACATCGGTAACATCAAGCCTATGCGGGAACTGGCCAATCAGTACAAAAGGCCTTTCATTCCCAACGTCGAAGTTTCTCCGGGATGGGGACACTGGGGCTTCCTGATGGTCAATGACAAGATGCCCTGTCCGGATCCGTCTCTGACACCGGGTGAAATCATCCAGCAGGGGCATGACCGGGATGCCCTGGTCGTCATGCATCATCCCTTCACC
Organism: Megasphaera sp. DJF_B143; assembly: GCF_900320625.1. Classification (NCBI taxonomy): domain Bacteria; kingdom Bacillati; phylum Bacillota; class Negativicutes; order Veillonellales; family Veillonellaceae; genus Megasphaera; species Megasphaera sp. DJF_B143. The sequence continues at coordinate 1,297 of NZ_ONTA01000038.1, read as the reverse complement.
GACTATGGTTTCCTGACCAATCGTGCTGGCGTCAAGGGTGGCGATGACCCCAGTGCGGAAAACTTTGAATTCCTGGAACTGCAATCGACAATGGATTTGTCCAATGCCAAGAATATGGATAAACGGACTCTCGATGTGGCAGAAGGTTACTGGAACCGTGGCATCAAGAAATATCTGAGTGCCGGATCGGACCAGCATGATGCGACATCCAATCTGTATCCGGGTATCATCCGCATGTATTCCCACGTCGATGGCAAATTGACAGGCCGTAAGTTTGTCAATGCCATGGCAGAAGGCAAGGCTTATGTTACTATGGGGCCTATCTTCACCCCGGCAGAACAGTCCATGTTCGGCACGACCCAGCAGACAGCGGCCGATGGCACGTATACCTTTGAAACAAAGGTACAGGCTGTCAACGGCCTGAAAGAAGTACAGGTCGTAAGCGAAGGAAAACCGGTGGAAACGAAGGCATTCGACAATACGACTGATCCCGTTTCTGTACAAGTCAAAGTAAAACCGGAACACGACACCTGGGTCAACGTCATTGCAAAGGATGGCAAAGACCATTATGCCGTATCCAACCCTGTATGGGTTAAAGTAAAAAAATAAAAAGCACATGATATCCTGAATGGGTCATAGGAGTCTTTCCGCAGACAGCCCCGGCATGAAACGAAAATGCCGGGGCTGTTTCTGTTGTATGCCTGCCGGAGGTGTTTCTGCGTGCGCCCGGCAGGGGCTGTACTGGACTTTTCCCTGACAACTCCGTATAATTAAATTGGGAGGATATGACATATGAAACTTACGACTCTATTGCCGACAGCCAGCAGTTCTCAGGAAAAAGCCCGCATACATGTAGTGTATGCGCTTTTGGGGACTGTTTTTTTTATGCCCCTTCAGATTATCGCCATGGAAGCCTGTTTTATCCTGGCACTGATTCTGGCAGCACGGTATATATGGAAATATCCTATAGCCTCCTGGCATGATACGCCCCTTTTTAAACCAGCAGCCCTGTTTGCTATCCTGGCTTTTGTATCTCTGGCCGGATCGCCCAGGCCGCTGTTTGGCGTTGCCTTTTACCTGTTTACAGTGCTGCAGTATTTTATTTTTTATAACCTCATAGTCGTCTTTGTCCGTGGCAGAGAAGAACGGCGCCTGTTTCTGCTCGTTTTTCTTGCCAGTGCAGCCATCGTCGTTCTATTTGGCCTGTACCAGTATGCCCACATGCTGACGCTCCATGAAGAAGAATGGGTCGATAATTCGGCCTTTCCCCTGTTACGGCGGCGCATGTATTCCACTT
>NZ_ONTA01000054.1:0-3334 GCF_900320625.1 Megasphaera sp. DJF_B143 | reverse complement strand
ACATGGGCTGCGGCGAATTTACGTACCTCATTGGTCACATCCCAGATAGACCGGGAACGGTTGCGTCGGTCGTCCAGCGTCACTTTGATAGTCGCTTCATTCTGCCGCTTTCCTCCTACCATAGCCGTGTAATAAGTGACTTCCGGTACAGTCTTCAGATAATCTTCTATCTGCCGGGCGACGCCATTTGTTCTATCCAGGCTGGCATTTGCCGGCAGCTGGATGGATACGCGGAACCCGCTTTCATCCGTCTGCGGCATAAATTCCGACCCCACGGTACCGCTGACCAGGAGTCCCAGTGCCACTGCAAACAAAAACAGGATGGGCAGGACCAGTTTCCGCGGATGATCAATACTCCATGTAAGTATCTTCGTATATTCCTGGCGGGCCCGTTCCTCCATGCGGTCCATAAATTGCCACAAAGGCCGCTTCTTTACTTCTGCCCCTTTTTTAAACAGCCGGGATGCCAGCATAGGAGTCAGGGTGAAGGAAACAAAGAGGGAAAACAAGGTAGCAAATACGATAGTCAGGCCGAATTGTTTGAAGTACTGTCCTACCATATCCGTCATAAAAGCGATAGGCAGAAAAACGACTACGTCGCACAGCGTAATGGCAATGGCGGCCATGCCGATTTCCATACGGCCGTTGAGGGCTGCCGTCTCCGGCGGCTCTCCGTTTCTGATATGGCGGTGTATATTTTCCAGAATAACGATGGAGTCATCTACGAGGATGCCAATGCAAAGGGTCATCCCCATGAGAGACATCATATTAAAGGTAAAACCGGCCATATACATGGCAAAGAACGTAGAAATAAGAGACGTCGGTATGGCTACCATAACGGCCAGGGAAGACCGCCAGCCCCGCAGGAAAAAGAACAGGACCAGGCCGGTCGTACAGAGTCCTTCAATGAGTGTCTGCAATGTGTTATGCAGGGAATTGCGGATATAAGATGCTGATTCACTGGTTACAGTAAAGGTATATTCCGGATTGTCCTGCCTCAGCGTTTCCAATTTTTTATTGACATTATCTACTGTCGATACGACGTTGGCATCACTGTTTTTATATACTTCCATGACAATGGCGTCTTCACCATTTACACGGGCATAGCGGCTGACCCGCTGATCCTGCCGCTTAATGGAAGCGACGGCTGTCAGTGGGATCCGGGCGCCTTTGGCATTGGTGATTTCAATCTGCGATAATTCAGCCTCATTGGCATACTGCGCCTTCACCCGGACGTCCGTCGCTGTGCCGGATGAATAGACCGTCCCGGACGGCATGAGCAGATTTTCTGACTTTAACGCAGAAATCACTTCTGCCAGGGTCATGTCAAAATGAACCAGCTTGTTTTTGTCGATTTCAACGGCGATTTCTTTATCCCGTCCGCCATTGAGATTGATTTCCGATACACCGTCCGCCTGCTGGAGTACATCCTGAAAATCATTATATGCCTTGGTATATATGTCATCCAGTGGCCGGGACGACTGCACGGCAATATACATGACAGGAGTGGCATTGATATCCCGCTTAATGACGACCGGCTCTTCAATTCCTGTCGGGAAACTACCCCGTATGGCATTGATTTTCTTCGTCGCATCAATGGCCGCCGCATCAGCATTGGCAGAAAAATCCAGTTCCAGTGTAATCCGCGCCTGCCCGTATGAAGCCTGGGAAGTCATGTGTTTGAGATTGGCAACGGAAGACAGGGCATTTTCCGCCGGCTTGACAACCTGCTGTTCCACCGAGTCCGCATTGGCCCCCGGATAGGCGATGGAAACGGTTACATAGGGCGTATTCAGCGCCGGCAGTAATTCTACGCCGATTTTATAAAAACTGAACAGGCCGAGAACGACAAAAAATGCTACAATCATGGCAATACCGATGGGCCGCTGTATAGAAAATTTAGTCAGATTCATGGGTAACACCTCATATTAATCAACTGTAACGGCAGTACCATCTTTCAGACGTGCCAGATTAGTCGTCGCAATGACATCTCCTTCGGAAAGTCCGTCTGTCACTTCTATATAGGAATCATTCATCAGTCCCGTCTGAACCGTGCGGATTTCAACGGTCTGGTCCGGTCTGATAACGTATGCACGGGACGTCCCGTTTTGTACATCCAGAGCTTCCTTGGGGACAAACAATGTATCTTTCCTCTGCAACACACTTATATTCATTTCAGCCAGCATCCCTCCACGGAGCAGGGCGTCAGGATTTTGCAGCGTAATACGTATGGCATAAGTCTTATCGGCATCATTCATAGCCGGACTGACATACGTAACGATTCCATCGTACGTCTTTGCCAACGAATCAATGGACACCGTAACAGGAGTTCCCATCTGCATAAAGGCGACATCTTCTTCTGACAAGGCACAATCGACATACATGCCACTCGTATCGGTGATGGTCAGCACTTTCGTATTGGCCGGTACAATCGTACCTGCTTCTGCATTCCGGTACGTTATGACACCCCTACGTGGGGCGCGCAGCGTCATGTCATCGATCTGCTGTGACAGGCTGTGTACGGCATAATCGGCTTTATCCTGTGCCGCATATTTTCCGGCAATACTGGCCGGGACAGATCCTACATTCTGGGAATTGAGATTGTCCAATACGGCCTGGGCATCGATAAAGGCCTGATATATCGTGTCCAGCTCGCGCTGGGATACAGCGCCTTCATCGCGCAGGACCTGATACCGGTTATAATTGATTTTGGCCATATCATAATCGACTTCGGCTTTTTTCAGATCGGCATAAAACTGGGATTCTGCCGCCCGTGAATCAGCCATCGCCTGCAACAGTGCCGCCTGTCCCTGCTGCAGGGAAAGAGTCGCATCGACGACGTCCTGCAGCAGCAGTACCTGGCCGGGCTCTACCGTATCACCCAGATTCACCCTGACTGCCGCTATTTTGCCAGCATATTTCGTCGTGATATCCACCTGGGATACAGGTACGGTCTTCCCCGACAGGGATATGGTACGATTCATGTCCTGCCTGGCCAATGTATACGACGCCACGGGAATCGGTCCGCTGCTTCCTTTTTCTTTTGTTATTTTCTGTGAATGGCTGACGCCGTATATGATGATGCAGGCTAATAGCAGGACCATTCCCATAGCCGTCAATTTATATGCACTGCCGTGAGGTCCCCGGAATGGATTGCAATAACGCTTCATTATATATCTCCTAATTTATTCTGAGTCTGGCAGGTCCGGATTACCGGAGCCATACCGGGCGGAATTGTGTTTTTAGTATAGAAGCCAAATGTAAACTATATGTAAACGAAATCAAAAAAAAAGTTAAAAGATATTCTTTCATTCCTGCTTTTCCCCCTGCCTGT
>NZ_ONTA01000181.1:0-2699 GCF_900320625.1 Megasphaera sp. DJF_B143 | reverse complement strand
CTGCACGGTCTGATACCCCAGCGTCTTTTCATAGGACCAGGGATCATACCAGGAAATAATGCGGTTCATGCGGTATGGCGCCGAGAGCAGGTACACGATGCCTACGGCAAGAGTCGCCAGAAGAGGCACCTTGGCCTTGAGGATACTGGCTCCGCTCACCCAGAACATAACAAGCGGCAGGAATAAAATAACCAGAGCCGTGCCGGCATCAGGCTGGCGGAACACGAGGATGCCCAGGAGAAGCGGCGGCAGCAGCAGCGGATGGGGCACAAAGCGGATCCGTTTCCACCGCGGCTCTTTCCCTGTTTGGGACGGAAAAAACGCCGACAGGGGCGAGAAAAATTCGATATGGCCTTTCTTATCCCACAGTGGTGCCAGCTTGTCAGCCGTAAAAAGGATGACGACCAGCTTGGCGATTTCCGAAGGCTGGAAGGTAAATCCTCCTGCCCCGAGCCAGCGCCGGGCGCCGTTGACGACGATTCCCGCCGCCAGCACGGCGACAAGCAGGATAACCGTAAAGACGAACAGGCGGACCGACCATTTCTTCCACATATGATAGTCCTTTTTGTAGACAAACAAGGCCGGTACCAGCCCCAGGGACAGATACACACCCTGCCGGATGAGATGGCCGTAGGCACTGCCCCCTTCTGCCATATCCTCGACAAAAGTCGAACTGAACACATTGGACGTGCCGATGATGATCAGCAGAAAAAAAGCAATGAGGAGCATCCAGAAATTGCGGCGCATCTCCTTAGTGTGCGGATTCATCAGCCTTCACCTCCGCAGGGCGGGTGGCGGCGCAATGGAAAATCGGCTGCCCTTTGGCACTGAATTTCGCTTCGTATTCCGTCATCGCTTCATTGACGATATCACTATGATGCAGATCATAGGTCACCTCTGACAACGGCCAGTTCCGCTGGCGGAATTCTTCCAGCGTAAAATCGAACAGACCGGCATTATCGGATTTGAACAATACCATGCCTCCCGGAGCCAGCAGCCGGGCATAGCGGTCCAGAAACAGGCGGTACGTCAGACGGCGCTTGGCGTGGCGCGACTTGGGCCAGGGATCACAGAAATTGATGAAAAACCGGTCCACTTCACCGGGAGCAAAGATATCCTCGATTTTTGCCACATCATACTTTAGCAGATGCACATTGGAAACTTCCGCTTCAGCGCATTTCTTTCCGGCATAATACAGGACCCCTGTCTGGATCTCGATCCCGATAAAATTCACCTCCGGGTGCAGCACGGCCATCTGGGAAATGAAATTTCCCTTTCCCGTACCCAGCTCAACCCAGAGCGGCGCATCGGGGCGGGCAAACACAGACCGCCAGCGGCCTTTATATTCCTCCGCTCCGGACAGATGGACAAACGCATCATACTCGCGGATGGCATCGTCAATCCAGGGTTTTCTTCGTAAACGCATAGCATAACTCCTTTAAAAAAGGCTGATTCCATCACACGAAATCAGCCATAGACATAAATTTACTTGTATTATTATAGGTAATATAAAAGACACTGTCAAGACGGGGACGGCAGGCAGGCGTCAGATGCTCATGACCTTTCCCCTCTGTTCCCACAATAAACTCCCGTACCTGGGAAAAGGCAATACTCATAATGTCATGGACGGGAAACAATACGATAAATAATACCACTTCCAGAGCAGCCCCACAAGACCTGCATCATAACGCCAAACCTGTCACCTCATTTCCAAATATGCAAATGATTATCAGGGATATATCAGTAAGTTTCTACATATGACATTCAAACACATACAGCCAATCACGGTGATTCATTTCTAACAGCCGTCTCTTACCATCGTCAGCATCCATGAGAAAATTATCGTATTGATCCACCACAGCCGCGAGGTACAATTTTTCATGTTCATTCTGGGGATTCAGCTCTTCTAGGGGTACAATCTGCTTCGCTTTCCCTGACTTAGGCCAGGAAATAATAGTATGCCTTCCGACGACACGTATGACACGGCAAGTTTCTTCCTCAAAATAGTCAATATAATCCGGTATTAATGCACACATCCTATCTATTATGTTTTTACGATTGCCAATGACAGCTACATTGTACCGTCCCATACGCCACTCCTCCTATTCTGTAAACCGTTCAATCACTCGTATTGTTACATAATATGATACCTTCATCGAACATATGTGTCAATCCATCGGGCCCGGCCTTTTTATCATATGAGCCCCAATTTCTGAGTCCGAGGATGCTGCACGTCGAACGGACAATCGGACTCATAATGAACTCTCTATTGAAATAAAACCCTTCCGCCACTTCGTGGCCCTCCTTCCCTTATCAGGGACGGCAAAGATACCCGGTCCGTCGAACCGGCTACTGGCTGATGACTGATGACTGCTGCCCTTCCTGCTAACCACTAATCACTGGCCACCAGCTGCCAGCCTTTCCCTCTTCGACGGACGGCCTGCGGCCTTTTCATCAAACGTTAAACTATCTTTTCCAACCTACAAACAACAGCCCTTTCCCGTACGAACAGGAAAGGGCTGTCTCTTACTTCCAGGCCGGCAGGAGCTCGCCTTTGAAGTTTTCTTCGATGTATTGTCTGACTTCCGGAGACTGGAAGGCTTTGACAAATTTCTGATATGCCGGGTTGTCTTTGTCTTTGGCCCGGGCGGCGATGACGTTGACATAGGGGCTGGTATCGTCTTCGGTGGCGATACGGT
>NZ_ONTA01000023.1:0-8162 GCF_900320625.1 Megasphaera sp. DJF_B143 | reverse complement strand
GCCATTTTGCACGCTACACCCAGCCATGTCAGTCTGGAACTGGACAAGAGCATTGCCGGCGATGCCGCCCGTATCCTCGGCTTTACCAATGTAGCCCGGGACGGGGCGGACAAGGTGGGAAACAGTGCCGAAAAGGTGCCGTACAGCATGGAAGCACTCGTAGAAAAGGACCCCCAGGTCATTTTCATCACCTCTATGGGCCGTAGTGACAAAATCGAAGAAAGGCTCCGTCAGGATGTGGAAAGCAGCCCGGCCTGGCAGACTCTCACGGCGGTGCGGCAGAAGCGGGTCTATGTGCTGCCGGAAAATCTGTTTCTCCTCAATCCGGGGCTGGATTATCCGCAGGCCGTCGCCTATATGGCCAAAGCCGTCTATCCGGAGGTGTTTCACTGATGGGGCGGCGCTGGCTGAAGCGGCTGATCCTGCTTATGCTGTTTGCCCTGCTGGCCATTACGGGTATCGTCCTGTCGGTCACCCAGGGGGCGGCATCCTTTACGGCGTCGGCAGCCCTGCAGTTTCTCCTCGTTCCCGATAGCAGCACCATGAGTCAGATCATCTGGAATATCCGCCTGCCACGGGCCGTGACCGGCGCTATGGTCGGCATGAATCTGGCCCTTTCCGGGGCGATCCTTCAGGCGGTCATGCGCAATCCTCTGGCAGATCCTCATATCATCGGCATTTCGTCCGGGGCCGGTCTTACGGGTATTGCCATCCTCATCCTGTTTCCTGCCTATACGTATCTCATGCCGGCCGCTGCCTTTACGGGTGCCATGGTGGCAGCTGTCATGATTTACATCCTGGCCTGGAAAAATGGCATCAAGCCCGTGCGCGTCATCCTGGCCGGCGTCGCCGTGTCGGCCTTTCTGGGCGCTGCCATTTCCAGTCTGCTCATCTTTTACAGTGACCGCGTACACGGCGCCCTGCTGTGGATGGTAGGAGGGCTGGCTGCCCGCAGCTGGAATGACGTGACCCTCATCGTGCCGTACACTCTGACGGGGCTGGCTTTGTCCCTGTTTGGAGCTTCCTATCTCAATCTCCTGCAGCTCGGCGATGACATGGCCCGCGGCCTGGGACTATCGGTCGAACGGGCACGGCTGGGACTGACAGCCATAGCCGCGCTTTTGGCGGCCAGTGCCGTCAGCGTGGCCGGGCTCCTGGGATTTGTCGGCCTCATCGTGCCCCATATGGTCCGCCTCCTGGGAGGGACGGATTACCGCTATATCATACCGGGATCGGCCCTTCTGGGCATGGCTGTCGTGACCTGGTGTGATACGGTGGCCCGGATCATCCTGGCGCCGGTGGAACTGCCCGTCGGCATTATCATGGCGCTTTTGGGCGCACCGTTTTTTCTGTATCTTCTTAGGAGGGACGTGTGATGGATACACCGCAGGCTCTGAGTCTGGACCATATATCGGTAACGCTGGGACATGTACCGGTCCTGCATGATATCAGTCTGAGCGTGGTACCGGGAGAGTTTCTCTCCATCATCGGACCGAATGGATGCGGCAAAAGCACGCTCCTCAAAGTGCTCTGTCATATGATCCGGCCCCAGTCCGGACAGGCTTTTCTCGAGGGACGGCCTCTTTCGTCATACAGCCGCCGCCAGCTGGCACGCCGCATGGCAATCCTGACACAGAAACACGATATCCCGGAAGACATGACCGTGTACGAACTGGTCAGTCTGGGCCGGTTTCCCTACCGGACGTTTTACCGCCGTCCTTCCACGCAGGAACGGGATATTATCGAAAAAGCCATGGCCGATGCCGGCATCCGGTCCTGCCGGGACCGCCTGGTCCATACTTTATCGGGCGGCGAACAGCAGCGGGCCTTTCTGGCCATGACCCTGGCACAGGAGCCGCAGATCCTGCTCCTCGATGAACCGACGACGTACCTCGATATCCGCCACCAGCTGGATATCTTGGAACTCTTGCAGCAGCTCAACGAAACGCTCCATCTGACCATTGTCCTCGTCCTGCACGATATGAATCAGGCCCTCCGCTACAGCCGGCGCACGCTGGTCATGAAAGAGGGCCGCATCGTCGCCCAGGGCCGTCCGCAGGATGTCATCACGCCGGAGATGATACACGACGTGTTTTCCGTGTCCGGTGAAGCGGCCGTCACGGCTTCGGGCCGCCGGGTCCTCGTCTTTTGAGGGTAGCAGGCCGGCATAGTTCATGTTATAATTGAGAAAAATAGTATATACTATACAGAAATCTATATACAGAAAACAATGGATACTTACAAAATCGTACAAGGAAAAAAATTACGCTGCGGCTATACGACCGGCAGTTGTGCTGCCGCTGCCGCCAAGGCTGCCGCCCGCATGCTCTTTACGGGAATGCCCGTTGCCATCGTGCGCCTCATGACGCCCCGGGGTATCGGGCTGGAACTGGAGCCGGAAGAGGTGTCTATCGGCCCGGACCGGGTGACCTGTGCCATCCGCAAGGACAGCGGCGATGACCCGGATATTACCGACGGCATGCTCGTCTTCGCAACGGTAGAAAAGACCGGAGAGGGCATCCGCCTCTGCGGCGGTCCCGGTGTGGGCCGTGTGACCCGTGACGGCCTTTCCTGTCCCAAGGGAGGTCCTGCCATCAATCCGACGCCGCGGCGCATGATAGAAGAAGCGGTGCGTAGGGAAGCACAAAGGGCCGGTTATACGGGCGGACTGGTCGTCACCATTTCCATTCCCGGAGGAGAGAACCTGGCAGCCCGTACGTTCAATCCCCGCCTGGGCATTGAAGGGGGACTGTCGGTCCTGGGGACATCGGGCATTGTCGATCCCATGAGCGAGCAGGCTCTGATCGATACGATCCATACGGAAATGAACTCCCGCAAGGCTGACGGCGTCCGCCACCTCCTTGCTTTTTTTGGCAACTATGGCGTCGATTTCAGCCGCGATGTGCTGCATCTCGATGTCTCCCAGCGTGTCACCTGCAGCAATTACGTCGGCGAACTCCTCGACTATGCCGTCTATAAAGGATTTGAAGATGTCCTGCTCATCGGCCATACGGGAAAACTCATCAAACTGGCGATGGGCATCATGAACACCCATTCCCTTTATGCAGACGGGCGCATGGAATTCATGGCTCTCCAGGCCATGCTGTGCGGTGCCGGCCGTGATACGGGCCGCCGCATATATGAATGTACGACGACCGATACGGCCATAGAGATACTGATAGAAGCGCAGCTGCTCGGACCGGTCATGACGGCGGCAGCCGGGAAAATCCAATATTACATGGACCAGCGGGTCCACGGCGAAATCCGCTGCGGTGCCATGATGTTTTCTAATCGTTACGGTGTGCTGGCCCAGACTCCCCGCGCAGAGGAACTGCTGGCCTTTCACCAGAAGGAGAAGGCTGAATGAAACAAGGAACGTTATACTGCGTCGGCATGGGGCCGGGAGATCCGGAACTAGTGACTTTTAAAGCCTGGCATGCCCTGTGCCGCTGCCCGGTGCTGGCATTGCCCGAAGACCAGAGCGGCCGTCAGACTGCTGCCGCCATCCTGAAAGAAGCCGCGGCCCGGCAGGAAGGGCTGCATCTGGAAGAAAAGGATATCCTGTCCCTGACCTTTCCCATGACCCGCGATGCCGGCCGGCTCAGAAAAGCGCACAGCGATGCATCAGACCAGGTGGCTGCCGTCCTCGACGGGGGATGCGATATCGCCCTCATTACTCTCGGCTGCCCGACGGTTTACGCATCGTGCATGTATATCCAGAAAGAAATGCGCCGCCGCGGTTATGACACCGTCGTCATTCCGGGCATTACCAGCTTCTCGGCGGCTGCCGCCCGTCTGGGCCAGCCCCTGTGTGAAAAGGATGAACCCCTTCTCATCGTACCGGCCGGGCGGGACGATTTGCCGGATCTTCTCGCCGTACGGGGGAGCAAGGTCCTCATGAAAGTACCCCGCCATATGGGCGCCCTCAAGGAACAACTGCAGGACGCAGGACTTTTGCAGCACGCTTCCCTGGTAGAACGCTGTGGCCTTCCGGGGGAACGGGTATGCACGGATTTACGACAGGCAGACGATACGGGGTATTTTTCTGTGATTCTCGTAAGACAGGAGGAGGACCTATGATATATTTTGTCGGAGCCGGCCCGGGAGCCGTCGATCTCATTACCGTACGGGGCCAGAAACTGCTTGAAAAAGCAGACCTCATCATCTATGCCGGATCGCTGGTCAATCCAGAGCTGCTCCAGTTTACCAAAGAAGGATGCCGCATCTGCAACAGCGCCTCCATGACGTTGGAAGACGTCCTGCAGGAAATGGAACAGGCCGAAGCAGCGGGCAGGATGACGGTCCGCCTGCATACGGGCGATCCCAGCCTGTACGGGGCTATCCGCGAACAGATGGATGCCCTGGACCAGCGGCACATCGCCTATACGTACGTGCCCGGCGTCAGTTCCTTTTCTGCCGCCGCCGCTGCCGTCCGCAAGGAATACACCCTGCCCGGCATCAGCCAGTCGGTCATCATCACCCGCATGGAAGGCCGGACTCCCGTGCCAGACGGTCAGCGCATTGCCGACTATGCCGCCCATCATGCGACGATGGTCATTTTCCTCAGTACAGGTCTTCTGGACAAGCTGCAGGACGAGCTCATCCGCGGCGGCTATGCAGAGGACACGCCGGCGGCTATCGTCTACAAGGCATCCTGGCCGGATGAACGGGTCTGTCCCTGCACGGTGGCGACCCTGGCGGAAACGGCGGCAGCTGCCGGTATTACCCGGACCGCGCTCATCCTGGTCGGCGATTTCCTCGATGGTTCCTACGACCGGAGTAAGTTGTATGATCCATCCTTTACTCATGGATTCCGCAAAGCGTCCCAATAGTTCGTGTAAGAGGTGAAGAAACGATGAAGGCAGTGTTGTTTTCCTTTACCCGGCGCGGCGCCAGACTCAGTATTTCCATACAGTCGTATCTGAAACTGTGTGGCTGGCAGGTCCGGGCATTGACAGGAAAAAAATTTGTATCGCTCGATTCCCAGCTGGAAGAAATCGAGCCGGATCTGGCCAGCTGTACCGGTCAGGCCTTTTCCGGGGCAGAACTGCTGGTCTTTATCGGGGCTTCCGGTATTGCCGTGCGCAGTATTGCTCCTTATATAAAGAGCAAAACGACCGATCCGGCTGTCCTGGTCATCGATGAAAAAGGGCAGTACGTCATTCCCCTCCTTTCGGGGCATATAGGCGGGGCCAATCAGATGACGCGCAAACTGGCCGGCTATCTTCATGGCCAGCCGGTCATTACGACGGCGACCGATGTCAACCATCTCTTTGCCGTCGATGAATGGGCGGCACGGAATCACATGGTCATTTCGTCCATGCGGGAAGCCAAGGCATTCTCGGCAGGACTTTTGGACGGCGGCCCCGTCGGGGTATACAGTGATTTTCCCGTAGAAGGTACGCTGCCGGAAGGACTGGAAATGCAGCCATCGGGGCCTCTGGGCATGGCCATTACTCTCAGCCAGGACTGTTATCCCTTTGCCGAAACAGTCGTGCTCCGGCCGCGCATCATCCATCTGGGCATCGGCTGCCGCAAGGATACGCTGGAAGAAGCCATCAGCCGCCTCGTACTGCGCGAGCTGCGGCGCCTGCGCATCGGCCTGAACCTCGTCGCCGATATAGCGACTATTGACATCAAGAAGCAGGAAAAGGGCCTGTTGCATTTTGCCAGGAACAACGCCATCCCCATCCAGTTTTACTCGGCCGGGCAGCTCAATGCGGCACCGGGCCTGGGATTTGCCTCGTCCCGGTTCGTACAGAAAACGACGGGGACCGATAATGTCTGCGAACGGGCTGCCGTACTGGCCAGCCGTGGAGGACGGCTCCTGCTGCATAAAACCGTCCGCGATGGCGTGACGCTGGCCATTGCCTGCGAAGAATTCTGCGTCAATTTTGAAATGATGGAGTGACCATATGAAGAAGAACGTATATGTCATCGGCATCGGTCCCGGGTCGCGTGATGAAATGACATTCCGGGCCGCCTGTGTACTAAAAGAGTGTGATGTCATCGCCGGTTATCAGACGTACATTGACCTCATTCGGGACGATTATCCCGATAAAGAATACATCATTACGGGCATGACCAAAGAGACCGACCGCTGCCGCATGGCCCTGGAACGGGCACAGCAGGGCGCCTCTGTCGCCCTCATATCCAGTGGTGACGCCGGCGTCTACGGCATGGCCGGCCTTATTTATCAGCTGGGCGCGGCCTATCCCGACGTGGATATCACGGTCATACCGGGAATCACGGCGGCCTGTTCCGGCGCAGCCCGTCTGGGTGCCCCGCTCATGAACGATTTCTGCCTCATTTCCCTGAGCGACCTCATGACGCCGTGGGAAACCATCGAAAAGCGCCTGGACTGTGCCGCAGCTGCTGATTTTGTCATCTGCCTGTACAATCCGGGAAGCCACAAACGGGCCGATTATCTCCAGAAGGCCTGTGCCATCATCTTGCGGCACCAGAATGGATCCGTCCCGGCCGGCCTGGTCCGTCACATTGGCCGGAAGGGAGAAGACGCGGCGATCATGACACTGGGCGAACTGCAGCATGTGCCGGTGGATATGTTTACGACCGTATTCATCGGCAACAGCCAGACAGAACTCATAGACGGCCACATGGTGACGCCCCGCGGGTATACGCTGCTGTGACGGGGACGCTTTGGATCATCGGCGGGACGACTGAAGGCCGGGAACTGGCCGCTTATGCCGGAAGCCGGGGCATTCCGACGTATGTCACTGTGGCCACGGCATACGGTGCATCCCTGATTCCGTCATGGCCGTCGCTGACGGTGTGGACCGGCCGCCTGACCGAAGAGGATATGGAACGATTCCTGCTGGAGCACGCCATTTCTCATGTCGTAGATGCAAGTCATCCCTATGCGGCTGTCGTAACCGGCAACTGCCGCACGGCATGTATGCGCCGCCGCGTTTCCTATATCCGCGTGACCCGGCCGGCATTTCCCCATGGAGACGCCGTATCAGTTTATTCCATGGAAGAGGCAGCGGATTTTCTCAGCGATACGGAAGGAGCGGTCTTTCTCACGACGGGCAGTAAGAATCTCGACGTGTTTACCCATATCCCGGACTATGAGAAACGGCTCTATGTGCGTATCCTGCCGCTCAGGGATTCGCTGGACCGGGCCTTGTCCCTGGGATATGTGCCAGGACATATCATCTGTATGCAGGGGCCTTTTTCTACGGAATTGAACGCCGCCATGTTCCGTCAGTATCACAGCCGGTATGTCGTTACCAAGGATTCGGGAAAACCGGGCGGATTTGCAGAAAAACAGGAGGCGGCCCGTATGGCCGGTGCCCGGCTGATCGTCGTCGGGCGGCCAGCGGAAACGGGGGATTCACTGCAGGCCGTCAAGGAGCAGCTCGAGGCCCTTTGGCACGATTCCTGAGAGAGGCGGAGAGGAGAAGAAATGATGGATATCTATGTCATCGGTATCGGTCCGGGAAATCCGGAATATCTGACAGACCGGGCCCGTTCTGCTATTGCAGCCTGCCCGGTCCTGGTGGGAGACCGGCGCATGGTGGAGCCGTATGCGGCAGCGGGCAAACGACTCGTATATACGTATAAAAAAGATGAAATATATGAGCTGGCCCTGTCTCTCCTTCCGGACGGCGGCCCTATGGCTGTCCTCGTATCGGGCGACGTCGGGTTTTACAGCCTGGCGTCTCTCATCCGGGACTTGCCGGACTGTCATATCGTCCGCATACCCGGCATCAGCAGTCTGGTGTATTTCGCCGCTCTCCTGCAGACGAACTGGCATGATACCTATATTGTCAGCCGCCATGGCCGCCGCGATTCCCTGACAGAAGCCGTGCGCCATCATGGGAAGGTATTCTGCCTTACCGGTGGCAGTGACACGCCGGCCGCCTTGTGCCGCATGCTTTGTCATGCTGGTCTGGGACAGGCCCGGGTTGCCGTGGGATACCGACTGTCTTATGAAGATGAACACGTAGCCAGGGGCACGGCAGAAGAACTGGCCGGGCTGAAGGAAGAGGGCTCGCTGGCCGTCATGATGATCTGGAACGATAAGGCCCGGCCCTGGCAGCGTCCGGTCCACGGCCTTCCCGACGAGTCTTTTATCCGCGGCAAGGCGCCTATGACCAAGCAGGAAATCCGCAGTATTGCCCTGTCCCGTCTGGCGCCGT
>NZ_ONTA01000136.1:0-2788 GCF_900320625.1 Megasphaera sp. DJF_B143 | reverse complement strand
TTGGAAGCGGCAATGACGGCATCAGGGAATCCCGCTGCTGCGAACATTTTATGCGCTTCTTTAGAAAGGTATGCCAGATCGCCACTGTCCAGACGGATGCCATAGAAAGAAGGCAGTGTTCCCGCTTCCTTCATTTCCCGGAATACCGTAATAGCATCGGGAACCCCTTGTTTCAGTGTATTATACGTATCGGCCAGGAGGATAAGACTGTTGGGATAATGTTTGGCATACGTGCGGAATGCTTCCAGTTCAGTCGGAAAACTCATGACCCAGCTATGGGCCATCGTCCCCATGACAGGCATGCCAAATTTAGCTCCCGAAAGCATATTGCTCGTGCCATTGAATCCGCCAATCATGGCAGACCGTGCACCATACACACCGGCAGAAGCCCCCTGGGCACGGCGCAGGCCGAATTCCATCAGGGTATCATCACCAGCAACACAGCGGACACGGCGGGCCTTGGTCGCAATCAGGCTTTCGTGATTCATGATCATAGACATGCACGTTTCCAGTAAAAGGGATTCATCTTTTGTCGTTTCTACACGCAGTAATACTTCCTGCGGAAATGCGACAGTCCCTTCTGGCATAGCATAAATGCTCCCCGTAAAATGGAATCGTTTTAGATAATCCAGAAAGGTATCTTTGAAAATACCCGTACTCTTCAAATAAGCCAGATCATCATCACTGAAATGGATATTCTTGACATAGTCAATGAGATGTTCCAGTCCGGCTACTACCGTATAACCCCCATTAAATGGATTATGCCGGTAATACCGGTCAAACACGCAGGCCTGATTGTGTTTGCCTTCGAAATACAGTCCCTGCATCATTGTCAGCTGATAAAGATCAGTCAACAAAGCATTTGTATACAATATTCTCGCCTCCCAATCATATTGACCTTATTATACATCAAATTTCAGCCCCATGCCAATGATTCGTTGACATTTTCTTTACATTGATGATTTACACCTGTCATGTCATCTTGTAGTAGGCGTATATGAACAAAACTACTTGCAGAATTATAGTAAATAAATACGCCGCTATATGGTATAATACGTATATTGTAAATTTTTCAAAAGGAATGGATAACCATGATAAAAGACCGTTTTTTCTTGTTAACCGCCACGTTTTTCTGGGGTTGTGCCTTTGTCGCCCAACGGGTGAGCACCGATACGATCGGTGCCTTTGCCTTCAATGGCATCCGCTTCTGGGTCGGAGCCCTTTCCATTGTGCCCGTCGTCTGGTGGATCAGTCGTAAACAGGCACCGGATTTTGACACGCCTCCTTCCTACTTGTCACTCCCTGCTGCTTGTGCCATCCTCGGGTTCGTATTGTATGCCGGCGCATCACTGCAGCAGATAGGCATGTTTTATACGACAGCGGGCAAAGCCGGCTTCATTACTGCTTTATACATCGTCGTCGTCCCGATTCTCGGACTGTTCCTGCGCAATCCCCTGCGTCTGTCCCATATAGCAGGATGCCTGACCGCTCTGGCCGGCCTGTACCTGTTGGCCTTCCACAGTGACGGCCAGCCACTTAATATCGGCGACGTGCTGGAACTGGCCGGCGTCCTCTTCTGGGCTCTCCATATCCTCATTGTCGATCGCTTCGTCCGCTATTATCGCGGCGTCTACCTAGCTTTAGGCCAATTCATATTCTGTGGCATTTATAACTTTCTTTCTATGCCCCTGGCGGGAGAAACACTGACCCTGGCTGCCGTTGCCGCATCGGCTATCCCCATCCTCTATTGCGGCATTTTTTCCAGCGGTGTCGGCTATACCCTGCAGATTGTCGGACAGGAACACGTGCCACCTACAGAAGCTTCACTCCTTCTCAGCTGTGAAATGATTTTCAGTGCCCTTGCTGGATTCTTTATACTCGGTGAATCGATGACTCTGCGGGAATTATCAGGATGTATCCTCATGTCTATCGGGATTTTTGCCGCCCAGATTCCCAGCCGTATCCTGTTTAACCCGGACAGAAAAGAGCAATAGATAGTCCTCATCAGATTTTTCATGCCACACAGGTCCGTATAGCTGTATATACAGACCTGTGTGGCATGAAATCGGCTTTATCTCGTTGCATCTGTATAAATCGAAAAAAAAGACTTGCATTTTTTCTTCAACTGGTGTAATATTATCAATGTGCTCAGCAAGAAGACACATCGCATGGACCATTAGCTCAGCTGGCAGAGCACCTGACTCTTAATCAGGGTGTCCAGGGTTCGATCCCCTGATGGTCCACCATAAAAGACACGGATAGCCATCGCATTTGTGCGGTGGCTATTTTTTATACGGTTACCGGACCCGTTGTCTTTGCCCCCATTTTGACCTCTGCTGCCTATAGGACCCAGGAACCATTCCACGCACGGGTATTTACAAAAAGCCCCTATCTTTTCAGAGAGCAAAATGATAGAATTAGATGTTCATACAAAAGGAGGAACTATGTTAGAAAAATTTCAAGAACTTAATATCAGTGAAGTCATCATCCGTGCCCTGAATGAAATGGGTTTTGAAGAACCAACCCCGATTCAGGCAGAATCCATACCTGTCGCCATGGCCGGCCGTGACATGATTGGCCAGGCACAGACCGGTACGGGAAAAACAGCCGCCTACGGCATCCCCGTATTGGAAAAAATCCTGGCAGCCCCACCCAGCAAAGAAATCCAGACAGTCATCTTATCGCCTACACGCGAACTGGCTATGCAGGTAGCGGAAGAAATGAATCATCTGGCCCAGTTCACACCGATTCAGGCACTGCCGATTTACGGCGGCCAGGATATGGAACG
>NZ_ONTA01000071.1:0-7897 GCF_900320625.1 Megasphaera sp. DJF_B143 | reverse complement strand
TGGCAGTAAATCTCGTCTTTGGACTCCTCGTATGGGGATTTTTACTGCCGTTCCCGCTGCTTCTGCTTCTGGTCTTTACGTTGTGGAAACAGCCGGCACCGGTTCGGCGGACCGTCATGCAATATATTAGATTTCTGTATCCCATGATGCGCCATCTGGCCGGGACGAAACAGCGGAAACATGTTCTGGCCCGCTCGTATATACAGTTTCTGAACGGACTTGTGTTGAAACAAAATCTGCATATCCCGGCAGAACGTATATTGGTTCTGGCGCCTCATTGTCTGCAATGGGATCAATGTCCCCACAAAATAACGCGCCGTGTAGATAATTGCCGGCAATGCGGCCATTGTACGATTGGGAGTCTGCTTGACCTTTCCCGCAGATCTGGCGCCCATCTGGCCGTTGCCTCAGGCGGTACGCAGGCCAGACAGCTCGTCTGTGCACTGCGCCCAAAGGCCATCGTGGCTATTGCCTGCGAACGGGACCTCATCAGCGGTATGGAAGATGTCCTTCCCTTACCTGTTTTAGGCCTCTTAAATGAAAGGCCTTATGGACCATGTTTTAATACCCATGTAGATGTATCGGCATTGTGCCGGTTTTTAGAACGACTGACAGGAGAGAATTATGAACGTACGCGAAACAGCTTTTCACAGTTTACTCACTATATGCAAAGATGACGGATATAGTAATATCGTCGTCTCCCGCACGATTCAGAAAGGAGATATGAATGACAGGGACCGCCGCTTTTATACGGAACTGGTCTATGGGACCGTCCGCTGTCTGAATTATCTGGACTGGATCATTGGAAAACTGAGTTCCCGTACGATCAATAAGCTCGACCCGGTTTGCCTGGTTATCCTGCGCATGGGGTTGTATCAGATTTTCCGTATGTCAAAGATTCCCGAATCGGCGGCCTGCAACGAAGCCGTCAAGATGGCACGGCGCTTTGGCAACCGCGGCATGGCCGGCTTTGTCAATGCCCTGTTACGGAACAGCATACGCCGCCGCTTAGAATTCCAGATTCCGGATCTTTCTGAAAATGCACCGCTTCATCTGTCTCTGACCTATCATCAGCCCGTATGGCTGGTAAAGAAATGGATTCATGATTATGGTACAGATGACACGGTACGTATTTGTCAGTACTTCGATTCCATTCCTGACCTGTGTCTGCGGACGAATACACAGCGTATCAGCCGTGATGAACTGCTGCAGCAGCTTTCGAAGCGGGGATTGCAGGCCGTGGCGGCTTCGTTTTCACCGGAAGGCATTTATCTCAAGGATAATCCGGGCATACAGTCTTTGCAGGAAATCCACGATGGACTGGCTTTGATACAGGACGAGCCGTCCCAGCTCGTCGCCCACGCACTGGATCCGCAGCCCCATGAAGTCATTTTTGATGTCTGTGCGGCGCCCGGTGGCAAGACGACCCATATAGCAGCTCTTGCCGGCCCCGATACGACCGTCTATGGCTGTGATATTTACGAACATAAGCTGAAACTCATCGAAAGCAATGCACGCGCACTGCATCTTACGAATGTGCGGACATTGCTGCAGGATGCCTGTACCATTGGAGACAAGTATAGGGAAAAAGCGGACCGGGTACTGGTAGATGCTCCCTGTTCCGGTCTGGGTGTCCTGCGCCGCAAGCTGGATTTGCGCTGGCGGAAACGGGCAGAGGATTTACAAAAACTGCCTGTACTTCAGAGCCGCATTCTGGAAAGTGCCGCTGCCTGTGTCCGCCCCGGTGGTGTTCTCGTATACAGTACCTGTACGATGAACGATGGGGAAAACAGTCAGGTCATCCAGCAGTTTCTGCAGGCTCATCAGGAGTTTAAGACCGAGAATTTGGGAAACCTCTGCGGACTCAGCCAGCCTGGCCCTTTTATCCAGCTCCTGCCACAGAAGGATGAACTCGATGGATTCTTTATTGCCCGTCTGAGAAAGGAAGGACATCGTGACTGATATTTTGAGCATGACTGAACAAGAATTGCGTCATTTTTTGGAAGATAATGGCATGAAGCCGTTCCGGGCCAGCCAGATTTTTCATTATCTGTATAAGGAAAATATATGGAAGTGGCAGGATATGCGCCTGCTTCCGCAAAAAGACCGGGACTATCTTCAGGAGAAAGCACCGCTCTATATTCCGGAAGTCGTATCCCGGCTGGAAGCACCGGATGGAACGGTCAAACTGCTGCTGCGCCTTTTTGATGGCCATACAGTAGAAACCGTGCTCATGCGTCATCCCTATGGGAATTCCATCTGTCTGTCATCCCAGGTGGGGTGTGCCGTAAACTGTGCTTTCTGTGCCTCGGCCAAAAACGGATTTGTCCGGAATCTGACGACTGGGGAAATGATATCCCAGCTCCTGGCATTCCGGAAATATGTAACGTCAGATCTCCATTCCATCGTACTCATGGGAACCGGTGAGCCCCTTCTCAACTATGATGCCGTCATTAAATTCATGCGCCTCATTCATGAAAAAAATACGTTCTATCTGGGATACCGCAATATGACTCTTTCGACATCGGGCATCGTTCCCCGTATGTACGACCTGGCAGCCGAAGACATGCCGATTACTCTGGCCGTGTCTCTCCATGCGCCGACGGATGAACTTCGCCGGGAAATCATGCCTATTGCAGAAAGATACCCCTTGAAACAGGTACTGGAGGCAGCGGATCATTATTTCCAGGAAACAGGACGGAAGGTTACTTTTGAATATATCCTGATCAAAGACGTCAATTGTAATCCAAACTGTGCCCGGAAACTGATTGAGCTCCTGGGCGGGAAAAATATATTGATTAATGCAATCCCTATCAATGATAATTATGATGTAGGATTATACCGGCCGGGTCAGAAGGCCATGCGGGATTTTGTAGAAACGCTGCAGCATCATGGCTTGTCAGTTACGCTGCGCCATGAAATGGGCAGTAAAATCCAGGCGGCCTGCGGGCAGCTGCGCATAAAACATCTGAATACGTAAGAAGCGATTGACAGTATTCTTCAGATATGCTATGTATTATAGGAGCATAGTCTATACGCACCGTCGAGAGGACGTGAGAGTTTGGGAACATATGGTGAATCTAAAATAGGCCTGGTGCGCAAAGTGAATGAAGATTCATACTATATCAGTGCTGATCAGGATGTATTGGCCGTTGCCGATGGCATGGGCGGGTACGTAGGTGGTGAGATAGCCAGTAAAACGGCTGTTAAAGCGATTGCCTATTATTTTGAAAATTACACATTTACAGCTCCCGTACAATTGGAAAAAGCCGTTCAATATGCTAATTCCTGCATTCTTAGCAAGACCATGATTGATCCGTCGCTGAAAGGAATGGGGACGACCGTATCGTTAGTGACCTTATCGGGTGAACGGGCTTTCTGGGCACATGTCGGCGACAGCCGGATTTATCTGTACCATGATCATAAATTACAGCAGATTTCCAAAGACCATACGATTGTACAGGTCTTGTTGGAAAAAGGAAAGATTACCGAAGAAGAAGCTGAAAGTCATCCGAAACGGCATGTCCTTACCCGTGCCGTCGGCGTTGACCGTAATTTGTTAGTTGACAGCGGTATTTTCCAGATACATCATGGGGACCGTCTGCTCCTTTGTTCTGACGGATTAACCTCTTTTGTCAGTCAGGAAGAATTATGCGAGGCACTGGGGAATACAGCGCTCAGTGAACGGGAAATCATTAATACGTTGTTTGACCGTGTTTATGAAAACGGTGCAAAAGATAATGTGACAGCTGTACTTAAAACCGTTGAATGAACAGATACCTGCTATGAAAGTGGTGGAAATCAGAAATGATTGGTCATATCTTAGACAATCGATATAAGATATTGGAAAAAGTGGGTAGCGGCGGCATGGCCAGCGTGTACAAGGCACAGGATATTCTCCTGGACCGGATTGTTGCGGTCAAAGTCCTGCATAGCAAATATGCCAGCGACCATGATTTCGTCGTGCGCTTCCGTCAGGAAGCCCAGGCGGCAGCTAAATTATCCCATCCCAATATTGTAAATATATACGACGTCGGCTACGACGAAAACGCGCATTATATTGTCATGGAATACGTGCGCGGTGAAACACTGAAAGAATATATTGAAAAGCACGGCCATCTGCCAATCAATACGTCAATCCAGATTACCTTCGACATTGGTGAAGCATTGGAGCATGCCCATGCGAACGGAATTGTCCACTGTGATATCAAACCGCACAATATCCTGGTGACAGAAACGGGACGAATCAAAGTGGCCGATTTTGGCATTGCCAGAGCGATTAATTCCAGTGCGACCAACAAAGGGGATAACTCGGTTCTGGGATCGGTCCATTATTTTTCACCTGAACAGGCCAGTGGTGGAAAAATCGATGAACGGACGGATATTTATTCTCTTGGCGTCGTCATGTATGAAATGATGACCGGTGTCGTTCCTTTTGAAGGAGACACGGCAATCAGTGTGGCTCTGCAGCATGTGCAGGATGATATCCCGCTGCCAAGTAAATACAACCGCCGGATTCCCCAGCTGGTAGAACGATGCATTCTGAAGGCCATGGCCAAAAATCCTGACGATCGGTTTCAGTCCGTAACGGAAATGATGTCGGAACTGCGCATGGCCCAGGGATTTGTCAATACGAATAAAGCCAAAGGCGCACCGCCTATTATTAAAAACAATTTCAATACGCAGAAAATACAGCCGATGAAGGACCGGCAGGAACCCAAAAGAAAAGGCTTTTTTGCCCGGTTCGTCGATTCTATCAGCAATCATTCCAAAAAATCTATCGTCATTGGAATGATGATTGTATTTGTAGCGACTTTCGCCTGGGCCTTTTTCTCCTTCGGTAATTTCTGGAGTACAGAAAATATCACCGTTCCTGATGTGACAGGGAAACAGGTAGAAATTGCCAAGAATATATTGAAGAAGAAAAATCTCGATGTGTCTGTCAAGGAAGTCGAAAGTTCAGATGTGCCGATTGGTGAGGTCATCAGCCAGACGCCGTCAGGCGGTGCTGTCGTCAAAGCCCAGCGGACAATCCATCTGACGGTCAGCAAGGGCAATAAGGGAGAAGAAGTCCTGATTCCGGACCTGAAAGGGCTGACGATGGATGAGGCAGAAAAGATTCTGAAAGAAATCGGTCTTTCCATCGGCAAGGTCAAGTATGAATCCAGTGATTCTGTCGAAAACGGCCATATCATCAGCCAGAATCCCAAATCACCTGATAAAGTAGAAAAGGGAACGAAAATCAACCTCGTGATCTGCCGCAAGAACAGTGATGAAACAAAACCGTCCAAGGCACTGCCCGATACGTCTGGCATGAGTCTCGATGCGGCCATCAAAGCCTTGCAGGATGCCGGTTATAATGTAGGTAATATTTCTAATCTCGACAGCTCGAAAGACCAGAGCCAGGCTAAAGTCACCAGTCAGTCCCAGCAGGGGGATTCTGTCGATTTGTCTGTCGAATATCCGTCGGCGGCACCGGCAGCTGATCCCAATGCCAACAATCAGGAACAGGCCGGAACGACTCATACGGGCATGGTCAATATCAGCGTTCCATCCGGTGCTTCCAGTCAGCATGTCCAGATTGTCGTCAGTGATGACAACGGATCCCGTGTCGTCTATGACCGGAACCAGTCTGGCGGGGATAGCATCAGTAAGAGCGTCAGCGGTACAGGCCGGACGAGAGTTAAGGTATATATCAATAATTCACTGGTTCAGGACCAGTACATTTAAAGCGCCACAGGGCAGAGGAGGATTATGACAACAGGCCGGGTCATCAAAAATTACAATGGTTTTTATTACGTCGATACAGGAGACCAGGAATTGGTGGAATGCCGGCGCAGAGGGAAGCTGAAAGCGAAGATACTCGTAGGAGACCGGCTGTCTCTGACTATGGTCGATGACCACAAAGGGGTCATCGAAGCCGTCCTGCCGCGGTCTAATGCGCTCCGGCGCCCGGCTGTGGCCAATATAGACCAGATGTTCATCATCATGGCAGCCCAGTCACCGGATCCGAACCAGTTCCTGGTGGATAAGATGCTCATGACGTGTGAGTATGCCGGCATCCATCCCAAGCTCTGCTTTAATAAGTGCGATTTGGACCGGGAAAAGGCAGAACAGTATCAGTCTTTTTATCAGGACTGCGGGTACGACGTGTACCTCGTATCGGCCCGGACAGGGGAAGGCATCGACGCGCTTCTCCGGCTCCTGCCCCAGAAGATAACGGCTTTTGGCGGCCCGTCCGGTGTAGGGAAATCCAGTCTGTTATCGCGGATTCTGGGACGGGATTTGTCTGTCGGTCAGGTAAGTGAAAAGATCAAGCGGGGCCGCCATACGACACGTCACTCAGAGATACTCTGCATGGATGACCATACGTATGTCGTCGATACGCCGGGATTCAGTTCTCTGGAATTTGAAAATCTGGAACCCCGGGAGCTGATACAGCTGTTCCCCGATATGATGCCATACACCGGTACCTGCCGGTTCAATTCATGCCTCCATTATCATGAACCGGATTGCTGCGTCAAACATGCCGTAGCAGAGGGAAAGATAAGAAAAGAACGATATGAAACGTATTGCAAGATTTTAGAGTCCATTCTGGAAAGGAAACGATTTGCATGGTAGCTATTTGTCCGTCCATTTTATCTGCCGATTTTGCCCGCCTGGCCGATGAAGTCAAAGACGTTGAAAAAGGCGGCGCCGATTATATTCATCTCGATTTGATGGATGGGCATTTTGTGCCCAACCTGACCTTCGGTGTCCCCGTGATTTCCAGCCTGCGCAAGTATACGTCGACGCCCTTTGATGCTCATCTCATGGTAGAACATCCGGAAACGTATATTGATGGCCTGAAGAAAGCGGGCGTCACGTATGTTACGGTCCATCAGGAAGCCTGTATCCATCTGGACCGGGTCATCCAGCAGATTCACGAAGCCGGTATGAAGGCCGGTGCAGCACTCAATCCGGCAACCCCCGTCTCTTCTCTGGAATGCGTGGCCGGAATGGTCGATATGATCCTTATCATGAGTGTCAATCCCGGTTTTGGCGGGCAGAAATTTATCCCGTATACGCTGGATAAAATCCGGGCGGCCCGGTCGCTCCTGACGAAGAGCGGCAATACGACAGCCGTCATTGAAGTCGATGGTGGTGTCAATAGCAAGACCGTTCAGGCTGTCAGGGAAGCGGGGGCTGATTTCCTCGTAGCCGGCAGCGCTGTCTTTGGTGCCAAAGACCGGGCGGCAGCTATTGCGGCCCTGCGCTGAACGCAGGCAGTGCTTGTATTTCGCATTTTATTATGGTAAAATGTCTTTTGTATGAAAGAACTGAATAGAAATAGTCTTTGGGGCAAGGTGAGAAAGCGACGCTTTCAATTCCTGACCGGCGGTAGAGTCCGCTAACTCCTTATGGGAGCTGAACCGATGGGATTTCGGTACCGACAGTATAGTCTGGATGGGAAAAGACAGCACGGACGTGTTTATTTAGTGTGCTCAAAAAGGCTATTGGTATGTATGTGTACCGATGGCCTTTTTTGTTTCTGTGACAGGAAAGGAAGGACAATCTTGGAACCGATAGAATATATGCAGGAAGCCCTGTCTCTGGCCAGACTGGCACTGGGGTATACATCCCCAAACCCGGCTGTAGGCTGTGTGATTGTCAAAGACGGTAAAATCGTAGGACGGGGCTATCACCACAAGGCCGGTACACCTCACGCAGAAGTATGGGCACTGCGGGAAGCGGGAGATCAGGCTGAAGGAGCTACGGTGTACGTCACGTTGGAACCGTGTGCTCATTATGGACGGACGCCTCCCTGCGCCCGGACGCTGGTAGAAAGAAAGGTGGGAAA
Source organism: Megasphaera sp. DJF_B143 (assembly GCF_900320625.1). Classification (NCBI taxonomy): domain Bacteria; kingdom Bacillati; phylum Bacillota; class Negativicutes; order Veillonellales; family Veillonellaceae; genus Megasphaera; species Megasphaera sp. DJF_B143. The sequence goes on along the minus strand of NZ_ONTA01000071.1, from coordinate 57 downwards.
GGTCGTCATGGCCATGCTGGATCCCAATCCGCTCGTCGCCGGAAAAGGTGCTGCGAT
>NZ_ONTA01000056.1:0-3030 GCF_900320625.1 Megasphaera sp. DJF_B143 | reverse complement strand
GCCGACGTTGATGGATGGGACATCTTTCAGAATGTCTGACAGGCTGGTGTAGCCCTTTTCCTGGATATCTTTTTTCTGTATGACAATGACTTCTTTTGTATCTTTGAGACGCTCGACTTCCACATAGTCAGGATGGACGTAGGAATCCTGTAATTTAATGGTAGATGGTTCGGCCGCCAGACTGGAACCGCAGGCCAGAAGAACTGAAACTGTCAGCAGTGGTATGTATTGTTTCTTTTTCAAAATAATCCTCCTTATGTATACGAGATTTCACAAACGATTGTGACAATCTTTATCAAGTATACACGCGTAATGTGACAATTTCTACTCCATTCAGACAAAAAGCAATCCATTCCGACATTTTTTTATGCAGACTGTGTCATAACTCTTGCCAGTCCTTCTATTCGTGTTAGAATAGGTCATGCAGTATAAGATAAGAAAGGAACATTGTGATGAAATATAATCATATCATAGCAGGGATACTATCTGTCTTCTGGTGCGCTTCTCTGATGCCGGTTCTGGCGGATACGATTCCTGTCAATAATCTGGTGCAGATAGTGGCCTCCGATTCGGCGACGGCCAAGACTGTGGCCTGGCAGGATGACAGCGGACGCCGTGACTATACCGTTACGTATCGTCAGAAAGGCAGCAGGGAAACAGAAAGGGCCTTTGTCACCAACCCTAAACGCCCGCCTGTATACGATGCGGACTGGGTCCCGCCGTATACGTATGGTGCCTATATGCAGGGACTCCGGCCCGATACGGATTATGAATATGAAATTGCCGATGGGGACGGGGAAAGCGGCTGGTTTCCCTTCCACACGACGACGGAACAGCTCAACCGGTATGAGGTACTCGTCTTCAGTGATACCCAGTCATCAGATTACAGCGTCTGGGGACAGACGGCGCAGTCTGCCTATGAAGCCCATCCCGGAGCCGCTTTTTTTACGGTCGTAGGAGATTTGAGCGATAATGGCCAGTCCTGGTATCAGTGGAAAGAGTGGTACGAAAATACTGATATCCTTACGTCCTATATGCCGATAGCACCGGTCCTGGGGAACCATGAAGCCTATTCTCTGGACTGGAAATTCTGTGAACCCTATACCTATAAGGCGCTGTTTCCCGTACCGTACGGGGCCCCGGAAGGACAGAGCCGCCTGGCCTACTCTTTTGATTATGGCGACGTTCATTACGCAGCTCTTAATACGGATTATGAAGAATTGCACGAGTTATATCCGGACATGATGGAACATGAAGTGACCTGGCTGGATCGGGATCTGGCAGATGCACAGAAACGGGGAAAGAGGCTGGTTGTGCTCATGCACCGGCCGGCAGTAACGGCTACGTACCGGGCTCTTCCCGATATCAATGGGACTTATTTTATGCCTCTCTTTGATAAGTACCATGTGCCACTGGTTTTTACGGCCCATGAACACTGCTATGCCCGTACGGAACCGCTGATAGATGGCAGGCCCGGCGAAGGGGGTACGACATATATTTCAACAGGCCGTGCTGGGACGGAATCGTATACGGATACGGTAAAACGATACTGTGATGCGGCTTATTATAATCCTACGGATCAGCCCATGTATCTGGTATTAGATGTAACCCCGGATTCCTTTGTCGTGACGGCGTATAAGATGGATGGCGCGGTTATCGATACGGCTTCTATCGCGGCTCCATCTCCTTCAGGAAATACGGTGACTGCATCTGCCGGAACATCCAGTGAGAAAAAGAAAGTCCGCAAAGTAGTCAAGAAACCGGCGGAAAATCGGTCGTTACAGAAGAAGAATTCAACTAGAGCCCCCGGCTCTTTACAGAAAGAAAAACCGGAGCGCATACAGAAATAAAGAATGAACGTATCCGGCAACAGGAACGGGAATGTCTGCCATCGTGTGGCGTAAAGTCTATATCCCGTTCCAGCCGGGCTGTCATGTAATCGTGACAATGGTGTAGTATAATTAGGGAACAGGAGGTAGATAATAATGAAAAATAAAACATGTGAATTCTTGGCTGCCGCTGCGGTACTGGCACTGGGATTTGCCAATACTGCCTTCGTTTCCCAGGCCGCCGGTACAGTTTCCGGTAATTGGGACGACCAGCTGGTACGCCAGATGGATCAATTAGAACAACGTATGGATGCAATGGAACGGCGCATGGACCGCGATATGACAGTGCAGCGTCAGTTCTTCAATGACTGGATGGATCATTCTATGGTTATGCCGGATCCCTTTGCCCGTATCTGGCAGGATAAGTTTCAAAGTCTGGAAAATATGCAGACCATGCTTTCCCAGGATGGGAAAGGCAACGGCTCTTCTTCCGGGCTGCAGCTTACCGGGACGGATGGCAGTCTGATGCAGTTCAGTACCTGGGGCAATGGGATTCCGGCCGACACCGATATCAGCTATGCCGTATCCAATCAGACGATTGCCGGCGATGTGACGGCCGATGGAAACAGTTCATTAAAACTGGTGCTGCGGGACAAGACCTATTTTAAAGGAGCACTTAATAAAGACAAAACGGCGCGGGCCGTATCGGTCTCCCTCGATAAAGAAGCTGTGTGGGACGTAACGGGTACGTCTCATGTGACATCTTTTACGGATGAAGATACGACGCTGGCGAACGTTCACAGTAACGGATATGACATTTATTACAATGGTGATATTCCTGATAATGCCTGGCTGAAAAAAGCTGTGCGGGATCTGCCCGGAGGGGGACGGCTTCTTCCGGAAGGACAGAAACTGGGAGGACAGCCGGCAGCTTCTGATGGTAAACCGGAAAAAGCGCCAAAGGCAGATACCGGACATACGATGTAACAGGGCGCGTGCAGGCTCCCAGGCTTGTCATAAAAAACACTATATATTGTATAACCGGAAGGTATTCACTTTCTATACGCCTTCCGGTTTTTCTGTGCGCCCGTATAGCGAGGGAATGGCCCGATATAACAGATGATAAATTGATACTGGACAAGGCTTCCTTATATTGTTTTCACAAAAACCTGTGAAATACCAATTCTTCTATTGGCTTTTC
>NZ_ONTA01000007.1:0-4606 GCF_900320625.1 Megasphaera sp. DJF_B143 | reverse complement strand
GCAACATTACCGGATGGCCCTCCTGTAGGTGTATATCCGTTGCCTTTTTTATGATAGCCATCGCAATTACGTCATTAATAGTCATCGTCTTCCCCCTCATCATAGATACGGCGGATTTCCGGTTCATCTGTCAGCCCTTCCCGGAGAGCATGGCTGATGCATTCTTTCATAAAAACAGCCTGATCCTGTGAAGCGGCTTCCAATAGTTTTTTTCTTTCGCTTCGTTTCTGTACAGCCTGCCTCAGAGCAGCGCCGGAATGGACAACTTCGCACAGGCAGAAACGGCCATGATACCCGTCTTTTGTACGATATCTCGCCAGCCGTTGAGATGCCATACCGGATAGTGCTTCAGCTACCAGGAACGGTTCCAGTCCCATATCCAGCAGGCGCAGCGGTACATCGACGGCCCGTGCCGTATGGAGCGTACTAAAAACGCGATGTCCTGTCAGAGCTGCCTGCAGCGCAATGCCAGCCGTCTCTGCATCCCTGATTTCTCCAATAACCAGTATATCCGGGTCCTGGCGCAACAATGCGCGAAGGCCGTTTTGAAAAGCCAACCCGCCTTTTTCATGAATCTGGCTCTGGCAAAATCCATCGACCCGGAGTTCCACCGGGTCTTCCAGCGTAGCAATGCTTATTTCAGGACTATCCAGTTCCCGGAGCAATGCATATAACGTCGTCGTTTTACCGCTCCCTGTCGGGCCGCAAATGAGAAATAAACCCTGACTGCCATGGACAATTTGCCGCAAAAGCTGTCTCGACGGCATATATGGGATTAGTTCATCCAGACAAAATGGCTGATGATCCGTAAACAGGCGAAGAACAATTTTTTCTCCCCGCACGGTGGGCATTGTGCTGACCCGTACATCCAAAATATGATGATTTCCTTTCCAGACACACCGCCCATCCATCGGCAGGCGCGTATTGGCAATGTCCATATGGCTCATGACTTTGATGCGTGCTGAAACCTGGGGAAGAAGTGTTGTTTCCAGATGTCCTACGGTCTGAAGTATGCCATCGATACGAAAACGGACCCGCACTTGTTTATCCATCGGCTCAATATGTATATCACTTGCGCCCATCTGTACAGCCTGTGTCAGCATTGTATTGACAAACGGCTGTACAGGCATCCCACTATGATAAGTCCATTCAGACATTTCCTTTCCTTCCTTTCTTCCCGTTCTTTTCTCAGCATAGCACGCAACCTCCTGCATGTGTCGATTTTAATCTACTTCTTATGATATTTTAATTTTCATCTCATAATCTCAGATGTTTTTAATGATATTCTCATCACATTTTAATAAACCAAAAAAAGGCCCGAGAGGACCGTTTTTCTCATCATACGGCACGTATGACAAACCAGGGCATTGCATACGGTCAAATCCAGTATGCAATGCCCTGGTTACCCAATATATGCTATTTTATACCTTAACAAGCGGCTTGTTTATATGTATTGATTTCATCGTATGAACAATATACGAAATGACCCGGCGTGATTTCATACATGGCCGCCTTCACTTCCGGCGCATATTCCTGGACAGATGGGTCATAATCAATACGATGACGTTTGCGTTCCTGCTGTAAATCCGTGAGCGGTGAAGCAGAAAGAAGCGAAATCGTATACGGATGAATAGGATGACGATACAATTCATCTGCCGGTGCCAGTTCAAGAAGCTTGCCATTTTTCATGACACCAATACGGTCACTGATATATTTAACCATAGCGAGATCATGAGCAATAAATAAATAGGTCATTTTCCGTTCTTTACGAAGATTGATCAGCAGATTGACAATCTGAGCCTGTATCGATACATCCAGTGCAGACAAACATTCATCGGCAATAATAAAATCCGGCTGTACGCACAAAGCCCGGGCAATACCGATACGCTGGCACTGGCCTCCGGAAAATTCCGTTGGATACCGGTTGGCATAGGAACGGTTAATCCCTACAATATCCAGCATTTCATTTACCTTATTGTGAACTTCTTTATCGGTTTTGCAGATATGATGTACCCGGAGCGCATCCCCTATAATATTTTTTATGGGAATACGGGGATTGAGAGAAGCAAAGGGATCCTGGAAAATCATCTGCATTGATTTACGGAATGCCATCATTTCAGAGCTGCTACGGATTTTAGTAATGTCTTTTCCTTTATACATGACAGTCCCGGATGTCAGTTCTTCCAGTTTAATGACCGTGCGGCCTGTCGTAGATTTGCCGCTGCCTGATTCTCCGACAAGACCAAAGGTTTCACCGGGATAAATAGAAAAGGAAATATCATCTACAGCACGAACTTCATTCTTCTTGCCTTCATTATATATTTTATGTAAGTTCCGTACTGATAAAATCGGTTTTTCATCAGCGAGCGCCGCTGCCGGCGTGACGATATGCATAATCATTCCCCCCATCTTCCTGTTTCATGAAAGAATTAAAAATCTGCTGCCGCCGTACAATTTCTGCCGGAGGTGTAACTGATGGAGCCTGTGGATGAAGCAGCCATGTCGCCGCATAATGAGTATCACTGACTTTGAAGAACGGAGGTTCTTTTTCGTAATCAATAGCCAGTGCATAGGCGTTACGAGGAGCAAAGGCGTCTCCTTTCGGCATGTGCAGCATGTTAGGCGGTGCTCCCGGGATACTGTAGAGATGATCATCCGTTGTATCCAGCGTCGGCATGGAACAAATGAGTCCCCACGTATACGGATGCTGAGGATTATAGAATATCTCTTCTGCCGTGCCGATTTCAATGATTTTACCGGCATACATGACGGCGACCCGGTCTGCTACATGGGCTACGACACCTAAATCATGGGTAATAAAGATGACGGACATATTCAGTTTTACTTTTAAATCATCAATTAAATCCAGGATCTGTGACTGGATGGTAACATCCAGTGCCGTCGTCGGTTCATCTGCAATCAGAATATCGGGTTTACACGCCAGGGACAAGGCAATCATGACACGCTGACGCATGCCACCGGAAAACTGATGGGGATAGTTCCGGCTGCTTTCTTCAGGATTGCGGATTCCAACAAGACCCATAAGCTTTATGGCTTCTTTCATGGCGTCTGCCTTCGGAATATCTTCATGAGTCAGGATGGATTCAGCAATCTGCCGCCCCACGGTCATAGTCGGATTGAGAGATGTCATAGGGTCCTGAAATATCATGGCTATTTTACGGCCGCGAACCGATTCCATTTCTTCTTCTGGTAAAGTAAGGAGATTTTTCCCCTCGTAAATGATTTCACCTTCTTTGCCAAATATGGTATTCTTTCGCGGCAGCACCCGGTTGATTGCCTTCATAGAGACCGATTTACCAGAGCCGGATTCACCGACAATTGCCAATGTTTCACCACGTTTCAGATTAAAGGTAACACCGCGCACAGCGTCTACGATGCCGTCCAGCGTCCGAAACGATACATGTAAATTGTTTACTTTTAATATTGTATCTGTTGTCATTGCTGTTCATCCTTTCTCATACACCGCTGCGTCTGCAGCACCAGCAGCAGACGCAGGATGTATAACCTTTACGGAGCACGCTGTGTCAATCTGCAATTACAGCGCCCGTTTATTCAAAATGCCACTGATAGAGGTCATCCAGAGAACCTTCCCAGAAATCCTTAATTCCACCGACGAGATTTTTGCTCTGTACGTTAATCTGATCGGTTTCGTACAAGCTGGTAACGAACTGATTATCGCGCATATATGCCTGAATTTCTTTGTAAGCTGCTTTGCGTGCTTCCGCATCAGGTAAGGATGCCGCGTTGTTCATCATCTCCGTCAGTTTCGGATCATCAGCATGGCAGAAGTTATTGCTGCCGCCTGGTACGAAGTAGTTGCTGTAATCCGGATCCGGCGTAAGGCCATAGCCCAGAAGCATCATTTCATAATCGCCTTTCTTGGCATTACCAAGAACGGTCGGGAAATCCAGTTTCTGCTGTTTAACATTGAGGCCGATAGCCTGCAGGTTCTGCTGGATCAAATCTGCTGATTGTTCACGCAATACGTTTCCAATCGGCACCTGGAGTGTAATTTCTTTCGATGTATCGAAGCCCGATTCTGCCAGTTCTTTCTTAGCGGCTTCCGGATCATATGGCAGCGGTTTTACGCTTTCATCATATACAGGGCTGACTTTTGTGTAAACAGTTGGTACAATCTGGGCTGTGCCCTTGTACAGTTCATCACAGATTTTCTGACGGTCGATAGCCATCGTAACGGCACGGCGGAATTTAACATTGAACGCCGGATTGCTGTTATTGACTTCCAGATACTGCGTGTTCAGTGAAGGAACAGTCTTGACAATCAGTTTGCTGTCTTTCTTCAGGACATCCAGATCCTTAACCGGTACAGAACCAATACCACCCGAAGCGGCCAGCTGCACGTTACCGGATTTTAATTCTGTCACGAGGTTGGTCCCATTCATGATGCGGATGAATACCTTTTTCAGCTTAGGAGAACCCTTGTAATAATCTTCGTTTGCTGCCAGCTCAACATGATCATTCGTCTTATAGGAAACGAATTTATACGTGCCGCTGGTAACAGTCGGTTTGGTAACAGCATCTGAATTGGAGATGTTTGCCGGATCGATTTTTTCAAAGACATGTT
>NZ_ONTA01000015.1:0-6834 GCF_900320625.1 Megasphaera sp. DJF_B143 | reverse complement strand
TGCCGGAAAAATAGACGAACCTACGTTTAACAGTCTGGAAGATGTCTGCGGTCCGACCTGCGGATCCTGTTCGTTTTATGGCTCAGCCAATACGATGAACTGTGTCGCCGAAGCCATGGGGATCTCACTTCCCGGAGCCGCTCTGATTCCGGCCGTCTATGCTGATCGTACGCGCTGTGCCGAACAAACCGGTGAAGCAATCGTACGCCTTACCCAACAGGGCATCACCAGTCATGACATCCTGACGATGGACGCCATTGAAAACGGCATACGCGTCCTTATGGCAACGGGAGGCTCTACGAATGGCGTACTCCATCTGACCGCAATGGCTCATGAATTAGGCATTGATCATGAAACGATGCTGGCTGTCTTTGATAAACTCAGCGCCACAACACCACTCATTGCCAAAGTCAACCCGGCATCATCCTATGATATGGAAGATTTCTATAAGGCCGGCGGTATCCCCAAAGTCATGACAGAAATCCTGCCGCTGCTTCACAAAGACTGCATGACCGTTACGGGCATGACCGTTTCCGAAAATCTGCAGAACTATACCTACAAATACGAATTTAACCCCCAGGTCATCAAAACCATGGCTGAACCGTTCGAATCCCGCAAGGGCCTGGCTATTCTCCGGGGAAATCTGGCTCCGGAAACGGGCGTCACCAAGCCGGCTGCTATTGACCCGTCGATCCTGACGTTTACGGGAACGGCCAAATGTTATAATTCGGAAGAAGAAGCTGAAAAAGCCATCTTGGGCGGCGATATCGTAGCCGGTGACGTCGTCGTCATCCGTTATGAAGGGCCAAAAGGCGGTCCTGGTATGCGGGAAATGTTCAAGGCCATGAAGTATCTGTACGGCCGGGGACTGGCAAAATCGACAGCCCTCGTTACGGATGGACGTTTCTCCGGTACCAACAACGGCTGTTTTGTCGGTCACGTTTCTCCTGAAGCCGCAGATGGCGGCCCCATTGCCCTCGTCAAAGACGGCGATAAAATCACCATTGATATCCCGAACAATACCCTGACGCTTCATGTATCAGATGAAGAACTGGCACAGCGCAAAAAGAATTGGGTCCGCCCCAAACCGAAATTTACACATGGATGGCTCGGCCTCTATTCCCGCATTGCAAAATCAGCCGCCACTGGCGCTATCCTCGATTTAAACGAATAACAGCAAAAAAGAGCATCCCCGCTGCGGGATGCTCTTTTTTGCTGTTTATGAAAGAAATTATTTACCTTCTGTCTTCTTCGGCAGGCTCAATGTCAGGAAGAAGCCGCAGGCAAGCATAGCTGCCAGGAAATAAATGCCCGCATAAATGGACATGAACTGCGTGGTCAGCCAGCCAACGATGAACGGACCGACGAAACCGCCGAGGTTGCCGAGAGCGTTGATGATGCCCAGGCTGTCGCCAGCAACTTTAGCCGGGAAAAGCATGGTCGGGATAGTCCAGAAAATCCCCGATGCGCACTGCAGGAACAGGCCGCAGCCGCAGAGGAAGGCAAAGGAAACCCAGGTGTAATCTTTCAGGAAAGCCGATGCCAGGAAGCAAAGAGCAAATCCCAGGAGGGGCAGGGCAACATATTTTTTACGGTTACCGCTGCGGTCAGACAAATGCCCAAAGATATACAAACCGGCCATGCAGGCGAAATACGGAATGGTGGAGAGGAAACCAATGCTGGTCATGCCGCTATTAGTAAGGCTTTTGAGGATAGTCGGCAGCCACATAGCAAAACCATAGATACCTACCTGATAGAAGAAATAGATGAGGATCAGTTTCCACATATTGACACTGCTGAGAATAGTGGAAAGAGACGTAGGCGCATCATCTTCCGAGCTGAGTTCTTTCTGTTCAGCAGCCAGCGTCGTTTCCAGGTATTCCCGTTCTTCTTTGGAAATCCATTTGGCTTCCGACGGACGGTTGCTGATAAGAGGCCACCACACGAAAATGAGCAGGAAAGAAACGGCACCTTCAGCGATGAAAACGGAACGCCAGCCAAAGGTCGTAACCAGCCAGCCGGAGATAGGACCGGTGATGATAGAAGCAATAGCTACATTCATGATGAAGTAGGAATTGGCCCGGCCACGTTCAGACGAAGGGAACCAGTGACTGATGATGACCAGGATAGCCGGCCATACACCGCCTTCAGCAACGCCGACGAGAAAACGCAGGACCAAAAGCTGGGTAGCTGTCTGCACAAACCCGAGGCTGGTACAAATAATACTCCAGGCAAGAATGGAAACAGCTATGAACTTTTTGGCATTGCCCGTTTCAGCAATATGTCCGCCCGGTACCTGGAGAACCATATAGCCGATAAAGAAAATACCTGCTGCCAGGCCGGATAAGGTTGCCGTCATCTGCAACGCATCGCTCATGCCGCCGGCCATAGCAAAACCGATATTAGTGCGATCCATAAATCCGAAAATATAGACGAGGATCGCCGGTGGAATAATGCGCCCCCAGCGTTTAGCCGGGATAGCTTCTGTTGATGCCATACTTAACACATCCTTCTAATAAAATAACCACAAGGTATAATGGCCATATCATAGAAAATAAAATTATAAATACGTCCTTTATATTCATTTCAAGAATAAAGAATATATATTTTCTATAGCCATTATTCATAGAAGTGGTGTACCTATTATAGCACCATTATTTTGTTTAGCAAGTAGCAGACCGGGTATTTTCAGCATTCTTGTATCCCAATTTTTTATTGTTACCATTCTATTTGTACATAAAAAATGCAGGAATTATATTGTTAACATTAACAATATAATTCCTGCATACTTATCATAAGGAATTACTGCATGGTCCAGCCACCATCGAGAACGATGGGCTGTCCCGTCATATAATCAGAGGCCGGCGATGCCAGGAAAACAGCAGCACCTGCAATATCCCCTACTTCACCGAAGCGGCGCATGGGAATCTTTCCTGTAATGTGTTTATAGATTTTTTCTTCACTCAATGCGTCTTTGTTGATATCTGTAATGACATACCCCGGGCAGATAGCGTTGACCTGAATATTGTATTTGGCCCATTCCAGCGCCAGAGCCTTTGTCATCTGCAGGACGCCGCCTTTGGCGACGCAATATGGCAGAACCTGTTTTTCTGCAACAAGGCCAAGCATGGAAGCGATATTAATGATTTTTCCGCTCTTCTGGGCAATCATATATTTTCCGGCAGCCTGTGCCATGAAGAATACGGCTTTCATATCCATATCAATCACACGGTCCCAGTCGGATTCTGTCAAATCTTCTGCCTTTTTCGTAATTGCGCTGCCGGCATTATTGACGAGAATGTCAATATGTCCAAACGCATCCATCGTCTTCTGCATCAGATTGGCGACATCGCTGGCAATGGTAACATCGCATTTGACGCCCAGTCCCTTGACGCCGTATTGTTCCATTTCTTTTGCTACGGCATCGCATTCATCCTGATGACGGCTGACTACGACGACATTGGCACCACTCTGGGCCAGACCTTCCACAATACCTTTGCCAATCCCCTTCGTACCGCCTGTAACAATAGCGGTTTTCCCTGTAAGTTGCAATTTTTCAAACATGTGTCTGTCTCCTCTCTTAATCGCACCAGGCAGCGCCGTTTACATCCAGGATTTCTCCAGAAATATATTTCGCCTTATCACTGGCAAGGAAAATAATCGCTTCGCTGATATCATCGGGTTCACCAAATTTGCGGCCCAGAGGGATAGTCTTAACGAGTTTTGCACACATTTTGGGATCCCATACGGCAGTCATTTTCGTCTGGATAGGTCCAGGTGCAACGGCATTGACGCGGATGCCATAACGGGCCGCAAAGGTAGCCGCCGAAATCGTCACATTGACGATAGCTGCCTTGCTGGCCGAGTAATCGACACCGACAGCACCAGAGCCAGTCTTGGCCGCAATAGATGTAACATTGACAATATTTCCCTTTGTTCCCGTGCGCATCATGGATTCGATGGCCTTCTGGTTAGTATATAACGTTCCGAAGGCATTGATTTTCATGACCCGGTCCCAGCTTTCCGGCGTAACACCGAGGAAATTCATACCACTGGTACAAATACCGGCAATATTGGCAAAAATATCAATACGGCCAAATTTCTTTTCCGTATCTGCTATGAGAGCATCTACATCGGCCGGCTTGCTTACATCACATGCCATAACGCTGGCTGAAAAGCCGTCTTTTTTTAATTCGGCAGCACATTCTTCACATTCAGACAGGACATTGCTGGAAATGACGCAGTGAGCTCCTTCTTCACAAAAACGACGGGCTGTCATGGCGCCGATACCGCGGCCGCCACCGGTTACTACTACAACTTTGTCTTTGAAATCATTCATACTGATCCATACCTTCCTTTTCCATAGAAATATCTATCATTAAATGAAGCTTAAATCCTGTTGTAATCCTGCTGTCTGCTCGGCAATTTCACTTTTATGGCGCTTCAGGATGCGGAGTATTTCCTGCTGTTTTTCTGGCGTAGAACGGTAAATCGGCAGGCTGACACTGATGGCCATCGTCTGGTCTGCCACCTGGATGGGAATGGAAATACATTCAATATCCTTATTTACTTCCCCATTTTCCAGCGCATATCCCTGTTTACGGATCGTATGCAGCTGACTCAGAAGTTCATCGACCGTGCGCACGGTCTGTTCCGTATACTGTTGCAGTACAGGCGGGCAGATACGGCGTACTTCTTCGTCTGTATAGCAACTGAGAAGGCTTTTTCCCAGACTCGTGGCATAGGCAGCCAGCGTCGCCCCTACAGATGAACTGACCCGGATAGCCTGCTGAGGTTCCATTTTAGCAATGTACAGGACATTCATCCCTTCCAAAACACCGAGCTGACAAATTTCATTACAAGCCGTAACGATTTCTTCCATATGTGCTTTGACAATATCGAGGCAGCTCAGTGTGCGGGTGTATGCATATCCCAGACGGAAACAGCTTTTGCCTAGTGTAAAAAGCGAATGCTGGCATTGCAGATATCCTTTTGCTACGAGAGTCATGACAATGGGGTGCAAGGTACCTTTAGAAATTCCCGTCTGCCGGGATAACTCTGTAAAGGATATCCCATTTTCATGACTATACGCCGTTTCCAGAATATCCAGAACGCGGACAGTCGGATTATGTAACTTTTCCTCTTCCATATCTCCCCTCCTTTTGTTCGAATACACAACATTGGTTCGTATATTCTAACTTCAGGTATAGAATATCATAGCCACAGCGTAAAGTCAATGAAATCACCTTAACCTGCAAATTACGCATGCAGAACCTGACTACCATGCAATATAGGAATTAAAAAAGCTGCTGCACCAAACAGTGCAGCAGCTCTGAAGTGAAGGACGGTTTAGTCTTCGTCGTATGTGAAAATTTTTCCTGGATTCAAAATCAGATTCGGGTCTAGTGCCTTCTTGATGGCCTTCATCATATCGAGAGAAACCGGATCGGTAAATTTCTTCATTTCATTGATTTTCCGCAGACCGATGCCATGTTCACCAGAGAGGCATCCGCCCAGGCTGTAAACCAGTGTATACAATTCGTTGTGATATTTAGGAATGACTTCATTCCACTGTTCCATAGGCATGTCCATTTTCAGGGCATTGACATGGATATTGCCATCACCGATATGGGCAGATGTAGTCGTAGCAATGCCATATTTCTTTTCAATAGCCGGAATCTGGGCCATGAGATCGGCAATTTTATCGACAGGAACGACGATATCTTCGGCAAGCCAGATCTGGCTGTCATTGCGGGCCGCTTCCCCGATATTATACCGTGCGCCCCAGATACGGTCGTCCGCAACCAATGTTTCAACGGAACCGTTCTTTTCGCAGATTTCATCAGCCGTAGCCACACGGTTGTCCAGGTCGTCCTGATCATAGGAATCAATAGTAATAATGATATAGTTCCCATTATCTTTAGAATGAGGAAGGGTCATATTCATGAACCGTTCTTCACTCTGAATCCCTTTATTGTCCAGGAATTCAATAGCTGTCGGCTGAACACCAGCCATAAGGAGCTGGTTCGGTACAGCCAGGGCTTTTGTTTCATCCGTAAAGATGGCAACCATATCAAAGTGATACGGAGCGATAGGACGGAGTTTCAGGCATAATTTAGTAATGATTCCCAACGTGCCTTCACTGCCGCAGATGAGTTTTTCCAGAGCATACCCGGTCGTATTTTTCTGCAGTCGCTTGCCTACCTGGGTAATTTCACCTGTCGGCGTTACGATTTCAGCCCAGTACACCTGATCGCGGGTCGTCCCGTATTTTACGACGCGGCTGCCGCCGGCATTAGTAGCCACGTTGCCACCGATTTCACTGGACGCTTTTGAGCTGGGATCTCCGGCGTAATACAAGCCAGCTTCTTTAGCGGCAGACTGTACGGCCGTCGTAACGGCGCCTGCTTCTACGATCATATACAGTGCTTCTTTATTGACTTCAATGATTTTATTCATTTTTTCCAGGCAGAGAACAATTCCATTATAAACAGGAATTGCCTGGCAGGCAAGGCTGCTGCCACCGCCACGTGGTGTTACAGGAACCATGTATTCGTTGGCCAGCTTCATAATAGCCGCTACCTGTTCCGTCGTTTCCGGGAAAACTACCACTTCCGGCGTGTGGAAATAGGCCGGATTGGTTTCTTCGTCCGTCTTATAAACATCCAGTTTTTCCGGATCTGTCGTCATGTTGTGTTTTCCAAGTAAATCAAGCAGTTTCTGAATCAGTTCAGGTGTTACTTTGTTGTATTTAGGCATAAGTCAGCCCTCCCCGTTTAAAATAGAACGATTAGCAAATCATCCTTTCCTACAAAACGATACATGCCACAGTAT
>NZ_ONTA01000228.1:0-10406 GCF_900320625.1 Megasphaera sp. DJF_B143 | reverse complement strand
TGTATGGCAATCCGTCCCGTGGCGCCCACGGGTATTCCCTGCGGGCGTATGAACTGGTGCTGGAGGCCAAAGAGCAGGTAAAAGGCCTGTTTTCTGCCGGGCAGGATTATGAGGTGGCCTTTACGCACAACTCGACGACGGCGCTCAATCTGGTCCTCAAGGGACTGGTGCGTCCGGGAGACCACGTACTGACGACGATGTGGGAACACAATGCCGTCCTGCGCCCGTTGTACCAGCTGGAGAAAGAAGGTGCCACCGTAGATTTTATCGGCAGTGATGCCCGCACGGGGCAGCTCCGTTATGAGGAACTGGAGCAGAAACTCCGGCTGGAAACGAAGCTGGTCGTATGCAATCATGCGTCCAATGTGACGGGAAATGTGCTGGATATATCCCGCATACGGGCTTTCTGTAAAGCCCATGGCCTGTTTCTCGTCATCGATGCATCCCAGTCGGCTGGCGTCGTTCCCATCGATGTGTCGGACGGGACGATAACGGCTATCTGCTTTACGGGTCATAAATCACTCTACGGACCGGGAGGAACGGGCGGTGTCTGCATCCGCCGCGATGCACCGGTCCGGCCGGTCCTGACCGGTGGCGATGGCGTCCATGCCTTTGACCACGACCAGCCCGGCGGTGTCCCTGCCATACTGGAAGCGGGGACGGCCAATGTCGCCGGCATTGCCGGCCTGAGTGCCGGCATGTCCTATATACGGGACCATTGGCAGAAGCTGCAGCGGAAGCAGGCGGTTCTGAGTGACTATTTTCTCCAGGGACTACAGCAGATTCCGGATCTAGTACTCTATGGCGATGTTTCCGGTCCGCGCGTCCCCGTCTTTGCCGTCAATTTCCCCGGTGCTGAATCAACCGTCGTCAGTGATATACTCTGGGAGACCTATGGCATCGCTACGCGGCCGGGATTTCACTGTGCTCCCCTCCTGCATGAATCTTTGGGAACAAAAGAACAGGGAGCCGTGCGCTTTTCCCTTTCATCCTTTACGACACGGGATGACCTGGACGCAGCCCTTGTCGCCCTGAAAAAGATAAGTGCCCTGCAAAGATGAACGAAATGCATAACAAATATGATATGTCTGTTTTGAATGGACACTTGACTATTTAGAGTGGAAATAGTATTGTATAGTACAGGCGTGTGGTATGCGTAACGTCCTCATTTCTTGGGAAAGAAAAGGGGAATATCTGTCCCGGTCCGCCACCGGGACATATTTTATTGGAGGCGTGAGTATCATGAACGAAACGATTGCATCAGCTCTCAGTAATGAGGAAGTAAAAGACATCCTGACCAAATTTGTCCAGACTAATACGGTCAACCCGCCGGGTAATGAAAAAGTTCTGGCTCAGTGGATTGCCGATGATTTCAAAAAAGCCGGCATTGAAGCCGAAGTGCGCGATATGGGCGACGGCCGGGCTAACGTCGTGGCGCGGATCAAAGGCAGCGGTGAACGGAAAGCCCTGCTTTTCGACGGCCATCTCGACACGGTTCCGCCGGGAAACTGGACGGAAGACCCCTGGGGGGCTGTCGTCAAAGACGGCAAACTCTATGGCTTGGGGGCATCGGACATGAAAGGCGGTCTGGCTGCGATGATGCATGTCGTTAAAGCCATCAAGAAATCGGGAGCCGCTCTTAAAGGGGACCTCGTATTTGCCGCTTCCATCGATGAAGAAACGGACAGTCTCGGCGCCTGGGACCTGCTGAAATCAGGTGGACTTGACGGCGTAGGTGCCATCGTCATCGGCGAACCGAATTACAACGAAATCACTATTTGTGAAAAAGGCGCTCTCTGGTTGAAAGTGACGACCCACGGGCAGACCTCCCACGGAGCGATGCCGGAAAAAGGCGTCAACGCCGTAATTCACATGAATAAATTCCTGGATAAACTGCTGCAGTACCAGTTCCAGTATACGGAAAGCCCTATCCTGGGGAAACCGACCATGAATATTGCCACGCTGCACGGTGGTTTTAAGACTAATGTCGTACCCGACCGCTGCGAACTGACCGTCGATATCCGCACGGTCCCCGGCCAGGTGCATAAGGATATCATCGCCGATTTCCAGCGCATGTGCGATGAAGTCAAACAAGAAATACCGGAATTTATGGCCGATATTGAAGTCCTGAGCGACCGGGCTGCCGTAGAAACTAAGGCCGGCGACGACTTCGTCCGCCTCTGCCGTGATGTGCAGCAGGACGTGACGGGCCGCAATCCCGAACCGAACGGCTTTATGTGTTATACAGACGCGGCCGTATTCCTGCCTCACACTCATATTCCTCTCATCGTGTACGGACCGGGGGAACAGCATATGGCACATCAGCCGGATGAATATATCCGCCTCGACCGCCTGTATGAATCGGTGCGGTTCTATGCCGAACTGGCAGAAAAATATCTGATCGACTAACGAATACTAAATCCGTGGGATAGGAGATGCCGTCGAGGGGAGTATGACGGCATCCCGGCAAGGGGGAGAATCATGGCAAACAGCAATGGTGGCTGGAAGCACCGCAATACGGTAGTTATCATTTTGTTTATTATATGGGTTACCGCCTATCTGGACCGCATGGTCATGGCTACGGCTATTCCTTACATTTCTGATGAATTCGGGCTGACACCGGTCGCTATGGGCGGCGTCATGAGTGCCTTTTTCGTAGGCTATGCGCTCTGTCAGATTCCCGGCGGCCTTCTGGCAGACCGCTTCGGCGCTCAGAAGGTAATGTTTTCCGGCATCGCTTGGTGGTCCGTATTTACGGCTATTACGGGCTTTGCCAATAATCTCGTCCACATGCTCCTGGTCCGCGTTGCCTTTGGCGTCGGTGAAGGAATTTTCCCGGCCGCGTCGTACCGGACGATTTCCAACTGGTTCCCGGCCAAAGACCGCGGCACGGCGACGGGGCTCATGATGTCGTCCAATGCCTTCGGGCCGGCACTGGCACCGCTGTTCGTCGTTGCTATCATGGCTGCCTGGGGCTGGCGCATGGTCTTTTATTCGCTGTTCATCCCGGGCATCATTATGTGCCTGCTGATTAAGTTCTTTATTCCCGACAATCCGGCTGACAGCAAGGGCATCAGCCAGGCCGAACTGGATGAACTCAAAGAAGACCATACGGAACAGACGGCACAGGCAAAAATCTCCTTCTGGCAGATTATCAAGGTACCGGCTGTATGGCGGACCTTCGTCAGCTTTTTCTTCTTTGATATCACTCTTTGGGGCTTCTTGTCCTGGCTGCCCAGCTATCTCGTCAAAGCCCGGGGTTTTGAAATGACCAAGATGGGCATCACAGCGTCCATGCCGTTCTTTGCCGGTACGGCTGGCGTCATCCTGTTCTGCTGGCTGTCGGACAAGTATTTTACGCACAACCGGAAAATGCCGGTTATCATCACCCAGATTCCCGGCGCGATTTTCCTGTATCTGACCTTTGCCGTACCCGATGCGACTATGGCCATCATCTGTGAAACCCTGAGCGGCTTCTTCCTCTATGGGGCCTTTGGCGCCCTGATGGCACTGCCTATGAGTTCCATTTCCAGTGAAATCACCGGCCGGGCTATGGGATTTGTCAATATGGCCGGTCAGATTGCCGGCTTCCTTTCGCCAATCATCATCGGTTATCTCATCCAGCTCGCCGGAGGTAGTTTCGGCACCAGCTTTGCCTGCCTGGTCGGTGCCACCGTCGTGTCCGTTCTGGTGACCATGACTATTAAAGAAAACGCCAATACAAAAGAAACGCATACAGAAACGGCGGCGTAAATACGGGCCGCTTCCTGACAAAAGGGACTGTACATGAAAGCCTATGCTATCATGCACAGTTCCTTTTTTAAATTCCCTCCCAACACTGCATTGTCTCTTTTCTTTGCAGGGAGTATAATGAAAAGAAAGAAAAATAATTAGGGAAGCTAAAAAAAATGGAGGCGATACGATGGATACGAATCAGCTCGTCGTCTGTGGCGGCTGTAATGCCAAGATAGGGGCAGGTAATCTGGGGCCACTGCTCCAGGACCTTCCGCGCCGGGAGAGCCCGGATCTGCTTGTCGGGTTTGATGGGTCTGATGATGCGGCTGTCATCCGTCTGCGGGATGACCTGGCCCTCATCCAGACGGTGGATTTTTTCCCGCCTATGGTAACCGATCCTTACCTTTTTGGCCAGATTGGTGCGGCTAATGCACTGAGTGACGTTTATGCTATGGGCGGCCGGGTCCTTTCGGCTCTCAATATCGTCGCCTTTCCGGAAGAACAGGATTTCGCTATTCTCCGGGAGATTCTGCGTGGTGGGGCGGAAAAGGTTAAGGAAGCTGGCGGACTCCTGTCGGGGGGCCATTCCATTCACGACCGGACGGTGAAATACGGCCTGGCTGTGACTGGTACCGTCCA
Source organism: Megasphaera sp. DJF_B143 (assembly GCF_900320625.1). Classification (NCBI taxonomy): domain Bacteria; kingdom Bacillati; phylum Bacillota; class Negativicutes; order Veillonellales; family Veillonellaceae; genus Megasphaera; species Megasphaera sp. DJF_B143. Next base: position 6,032 of record NZ_ONTA01000228.1, on the reverse strand, counting down.
TCCGGACCGCATCCTGCGCAACGATGCCTGTGTGGCCGGCGATCATCTCATTCTCACCAAGCCCCTGGGAGTCAGTATCCTGACCATTGGATACAGTGCCGGTGAAATCAGTAAAGAAGGTTTCCAGCAGGCCGTAGACAGTATGTGTACGCTCAATGCCTATGCCATGGATATCATCCGCGATGCCGCCGGTGTGCACGGCTGTACCGATGTGACGGGATTCGGCCTCTGCGGCCATCTTCATGAAATGCTTCACGGTGCCTGCTCGGCCCGCATCGATACGTCCCGTCTGCCGTACTTTGAGGAAGCCTACTGGGGAGCCGGACACTTCATCTTCACGGCAGGAGGACAGCGGAACCGCGATTTTCTGGAAGACAAGGTGGCCTTTGAACGACAGGACTTCGCCCTGGAAGAAATCGTCTTCGATCCCCAGACATCGGGAGGCCTGCTCGTATCCTGTGAGGCCGGTCAGGCGCCGATGTTGGTAGCGCGCCTTCAGGCCGGTCATATTCCGGCGTCGGATATCGGCGTCGTCACGGAAAAGAAGGAAAAAGAAATCTATATTGGATGAGGAGTGAAGGATATGTTTCAAGTAAATGCTCTGGGCAAAGCCTGCCCGCTGCCGGTCATTGAGACCCGCAAGGCACTGAAGGAACACGATGCCGTACAGACATTGGTCGATAACAGGATAGCTACAGAAAACCTGCAGAAAATGGCCCGTCAGCTGGGCTGCTCGTGCAGCGTAACCGAAGATGGCCCGGCCCATTATACGGTGGTCATCACGAAAGGAGAGGCGGCAGAAGCTGTTCCGGAACCGGTTGCGCAAACTACAGCTGTACGGGACGATTCATACATCGTCGTCATCAATTCTCCGACTATGGGGACGGGTGACGAAACGTTTGGCCGGACGCTGCTCAAAAATTTTATTTACACTCTGAAGGAACAAGATGTACTGCCCGATATGATGTTGTTCTACAACGGTGGTGTACCCCTGGTGACGGATACGTCGGAGTCTCTGGCTGATCTGCAGGAACTGGCTGCGGCCGGTGTGCAGATTTATGCCTGCGGAGCCTGCCTCAATTACTACGGTTTGACGGAGAAAGTGGCCGTTGGGGAGATTACCAATCTCTACCGTATCATTGAAATCCTGCGTACGGCCAACCGCGTCGTACGACCATGACGGAACGGTATGGTCTGATCCTGTTCCCCGAAACGCGGGAGGCCATGACAGCAGAAAAGGAAGGAAGGGCTCACGGCCTTTCCGTTCGCATCGTACCGACGCCGGGAAAACTAGTTGCCTCGTGCGGCTTTTCTCTGCGCTATGACCTGACCGGGGAAGACGAGTTATACCAGTTCCTGCAGCATCTCTCCGTCCGCACCGACGGCTGGTACCACGCCAGCCGTCAGGGGCTCCGCACGGACTACGAGAGATGGAAATGAAAGTAAAAAAATTTTCTTATGTTATGGATCTTCCTGTTATGGAATTGATGGATATATCGTTACAAAATAAATATTTATGCAAAAATGAACGGCGTTAAAGGTTTTATTTTAACGCCGTTCTGTATAAACTTTAATCAAATTTTAATGTAATTCTAATTTTATTTTAATGAACTCATTTTTCCGGAGTAAATTTCGTCGTGACAATATGACGGACGAAAATAGCAATTGTCGCAATGAATGCGGCAAATCCAATGCCGTTTGCGATTGTTTCAAAGTCTTTGCCGACCAGTGCCAGCGGATTTTCACTGCCACCAGACGTAACAGATACGACGATGATCAGGGCAATAATGACGCCTACGAGGCTTTCACCGACGATAAGGCCCGATGCAAAGAGGACGCCACGGTGATTGCAGGCTTCCACATCTTCTTCTTCATGACCAGGGCTGCGGAGCGCTGCACGCTGGTGCAGATAACGGTGGATGAACCAGCCCATGACAGAGCCGATGACCAGCGGAATTTCCAAAGTCGGCGGCAGATAAATACCCATGCCGATAGCCAGAGGTGGCAGGGCCAGGGATTTCGTATGACTCTTCAGGAGCATATCGACAATAATGGCAGCGATACCTACGACAATGCCAAACAAAATGTAATTCCAATCGAGGCTGGCGCTGAAAATGCCCTGTGCAATCGTTGTCATCAGCGTTGCCTGGGGAGCGGCGAGGGCCTGGGACGGGTCCATGCCGGCACGGGGAAGGGCCCCTGTGAATCCGTAAGCCTGATAGAGCAGATTCAGTACAGGCGCGATGGCGAAGGCACCGATGACAGAACCGAGAATCAGGGCTACCTGCTGTTTCCAAGGCGTGGCGCCGACGATATAACCGGTTTTGAGGTCCTGCAAGTTATCGTTGGAAATAGCGGCGATACTGACGATGACGGCTGTGATAAAGATGGCCAGTGCCGTAGCGAACTGAGTACCTTCTGGCGTGGCAAAGACGCCGAAGGATGAACCGATACCGAGGACAACCAGTGAAGAAACGATGATGCCCAGGATACCTATGCCAGAAATCGGGCTGGCTGATGTACCGATGAGACCTGCCATATAGCCGCAGGCTGCGGCAACAAAGAATCCCATGAGCATGGCGACCAGGATACCAACGACGATGTAAATAATGGTAACTGTCGTCGGAAGACCGGCGGCGCTGACGAACGAGTAGAACGTTACGAACAGTCCGGCCAGGATTACGAGGAATACAATGCCGACCGATTTGGGCGACATGTCGATATCCGTATGATGAAGGATCTGTTTTTCTTCCGTGTCATTGGCCCGGATAGCGTTGATGGACATTTTGATACCGTCAACGACCGGTTTGGCCAGACGAATCAGTGTCCAGATAGCAGCGATACCGATACAGCCGGCGCCGATGAAACGTACTTTCTGGGCCCAGATAGCCTGGGCAAAGGCGGCAGCACTCTGACCTTCTGCCGGAGAGATGACTGATGTCAGGTAGGGTACGAAGATGACCCAGGCCAGCAGTGTCCCCGTCAAAATAGCGATGCCACTGGCGATACCGATAAGGTAGCCGGCGCCGAGAAGCGCCATGGAAAAGCCCATGGGGAGCTGGGTGACCGCCTTGCCAATCTGTATCCAGTGACTGAATTCAGAAGAAGCAATGTGCAGTCCGTTGGCACAGAAACTGAAGATACCGGCCATGCCAGTACCGAGAACGATATCTTTCATCCCTGTTTCTTTTTTGCTCGTATCTTCGCCGGCAGCTTCTTCGCGGCGGATTTCACTGCCTACTTTCAGGATTTCTGCTGCCGCCCGGCCTTCCGGATAGGGAAGGTCACTGTTGACGACCATGGCGCGCCGCAGTGGTATAGTAAATAATACCCCTAATGAACCGCCGCATGCGCAGAGCAATAACGTTTGCCAGAATGGAAATCCCTGCCAGTATCCCAGCATGAGCAGACCAGGAAGAATAAAGATAATAGCTGATAAAGTGCCCGCGGCAGATGCCTGCGTCTGTACCATGTTATTTTCCAGAATATTGGAGTTTTTGAACATGCGCAGGATCGCCATGGAGATGACTGCCGCCGGAATAGATGACGAAAATGTCAGACCGACTTTGAGCCCCAGATAGACATTGGATGCCGTAAAGATAACGGTAATCAGCATGCCCAGGAACATGCCCCGGAATGTTAATTCCGGTAATGTGGGGGACGTGGCAGTCAGATTAAATTGACGTTTCATAATCAGACCTCCCGCATAAAAAATAAATAATTGGCCGTATAACAGCTAGCTTGTTTCACTATAGCATATTTTTTTTGAACTGTCATTCAAATCATAATGATTTAAAATATAACAAGAAACGGTTATATTATCTTTGCTTATAGATAATTATGCAAGGAGAGAATAATAGCCGAGGTGTTTCTTTTGTATAAACGTGTTATAATACTCGCGTATGGATATTTCTAGACATAAGGAGGAATTTCCAATGGAAAATGAAAAGATTATTGAAGGCGTTTTGCAGGAATTTGCAGGCCTTGCCCGGCATCCCCGCAAATCAGGTCATGAAAAAGAAGTCAGTGACTATATTGCTGCCCGGCTTCGTCAACTCGGTGCTTCCGTTGTTCAGGATGAAGTCAACAACATCATTGCCGATGTACCGGCGACAAAAGGATATGAAGATGTGCCGCTGACGATTATACAAGGCCATATGGATATGGTCTGTGTGGCTAAACCAGGACGCGCGTATGATCCGCTGAAAGATCCTATTACCATCAAACGGGATGGCAAGACGCTTTCTGCTGATGGGACGAGCCTGGGTGCTGATGACGGTATGGCTATTGCCATTTCTATGTTCCTCATTCAGCAGGATTTTGCCCATGGTCCGCTGCGCCTGATCTTTACAGTAGATGAAGAAGTAGGTATGACCGGTGCCACCCATCTGGATTCCCAATATGTTCAGGATGCCCATTATGTCATTAACTGTGACTCTGAATCTGTCGATGTTATCTGTGTGGCTTCTGCCGGCAGTGTTCATACCTATTTCAGCCGTCCTGTTTCCTGGCAGGAAGCAGAAGGGACAGCTGCTCTGAAGATAACGGCATCGGGCTTTATCGGAGGTCATTCGGGTGAAACAATTAATCAGGGAAAGAGCAATGCTATAAAAGCGCTGGCTCTCGTCCTGCGGCGTCTCCATCAGGCGGGTATTTCCTATACACTGGCTTCCTATGACGGCGGCGATGCGGCTAATGCCATTCCGTCCCTTGCCCAGGCTGTCATTGTTCTTTCTGATGCAGATGCAGATAAGGCATGCCAGCTTACTGCCGAAGGAGAAGCGGCACATAAAGCCGTATATGGGGCTGTAGAAACGACGTTATCCCTGAAAGCAGAAAAAACAGATGTACCGGAAAAAACTATTTCTGAAGCAGACAGCCGTGCTGTCGTACAGATCCTTAATCTGCTTCACTTCGGCGTCTTCGCTATGAATCAGCATTTGCCGAAACTGCCGGACCTGTCTTCTAATATTGGTACGATTCATATCGGTGCCGATTCGGTGGACATCCAGTATTTCCCCCGTTCCTCTTCCGATGCCCGCCTGCAGGAAATGCTGTTGTCCCTGCCGGTATTTGCAGAAGTGACGGGATTTACTTTCAAAGCGTCTGCACCGGCTCCGGCCTGGTCAGAAAACACGCACAGTGTCCTGACTCCGGCCATGACTGCCGTTTATGAAAAAGAACTGGGCCGTACACCCCGCATCGAAGCGATGCATGGCGGTCTGGAAACGGGGTATTTCTTTGCCATGAACCCGGATCTGGACATTGTTTCGGTCGGACCGACGACATTTGCTATCCACAGTGCGGACGAATCAGTTGATCTGGAAACAGTTGCGGAAGTTACGCGTGTAATAGCCGGTACGCTGACGGCTCTTAAAAAATAATCTGGCATCAATCTGGCATTTAATTATGTACCAGATGCAGGAACGCCTGTCAGGGCCTTTATTTGGGCATTGACAGGCGTTTTAGTCTGAAATGGGAGTCATGGTTGTTTAAAATGTGATCCCTATGGATTGCTTATACGTTTAACGGGACGTATACTATACATGTAAACACTTATTGCATAACACAATACAAGCGCTGTCCAGTCCGGTAAGGACCGGATATATATGTGTTTATGAACTGACGGGAGACAATCGGCTGATTGTCTCCCGTCGGCTGTTAAAAGAGATATTTTGTATCGTAACTCAGGTCCATATACTGGGCCAGCGTTTCATCGTCAAAACCATATTCTTCTGGTTTATTGAACCAGTGTGCGACGCGCAGCCGCAGTTTCTTTTCCGGTGGCAGGGGTTCCTTATATTCGATGCGCAGCTGACGGGCAGCTTCAGAGCGGTCTTCTACACGCACGAATAATCCCTGGTCAAAGGTGAGTTCATATACCTTTTTAAAGGCATGGGGAATCTGGAATCCGAAAGGAACGAAATATTTCTGGATAAATCCATTGGCGATGAGAATAGAACCAGAGTAGGGAATGGCCAGCTCCAGGTCGTAGCGCAGATCACCGGCAGGGGAGTGGAACGGTACCGGTT
>NZ_ONTA01000053.1:0-3589 GCF_900320625.1 Megasphaera sp. DJF_B143 | reverse complement strand
TTCTTCCTGATTTTTTGACAATTTAAATAAAATTTATTTTTTTCACTGGCTGGTATGGTATACTGGTAGTAGAATATAAAATTTAAAAAGAAAGTACAAGGGAGGTTGGACAATTATGCGGAAACGAGTGAAAAGGCTGGCCGTATTATGTACGGCAGTGGCCCTTTTATGTGGCGGAAGTGCTCTGGCATATTATCATAACAGTACTGCTGGTCCGGCAGGAAGATCGACTGTATATGACTGCAACAGCCCCGTTACCTATTATCAGGGACGCCGTGTTATGGCAGATGGTCATATGGAACCGGTTATCCAGCACCGTGGCTACGCAGTCAATGAAAATGGTGCCGTCGAAATGACAGGCCCCTGCTACGGGGACGGTAATGGGTACGGACATCACGGCAATGGCTATGGACATCACGGTAACGGTGGTTACTATGGCGGGTGCCATCGCTGAATAGAGAAAAACGAGCAGTTTTGCTGTATAGAAAGGCAGAGCTGCTCGTGTTTTTTCCCTGACGTGTTCTTTTTTGTGGAGTCTTATCAAAAAATATGGTATGATAAGAAATTGTAAAAAGATGCTTTTTACAGGTATAATGAATGAAAATGTTGATTAATATGAGAAGGGGGTGACATACTATGGCTGATGTACATACGACAGAAAATAAAGAAAAAAGAAAACCGGAACGCAAGAAACTCAATGGCCGTAAAATTGCTGATAATATCATGAAAGGTGCGGTTATGCTGATCATGGCCGTCATCTTTGTCATGTTGGCAGACCAGCTGGTGACGACGCCTTTTTTCAGTGCAGAAATCGAGGGTCGTTTTTCCCGGATTGGTATTTTTGGTACGACACTGATGACTATGATTACCTATATCGTGGGAGCCCTTCTGGGTGTCGTTCTGGGATATATCTTGTCACCGCTCGTGCTGCGGCTGATATGGAAGGTTATTCAGCGCATGGAAACGGGCCTGAGTGACTTTTCTACGCAGGATCTGCTTATTGGGACGCTGGGATTGCTTTTTGGACTCATTATTGCTAATTTAATAGGACTGGCGTTTTCCAAATTGCCGATTATCGGAGCGTATGGGCCAATTGTATTCAGCATTATTTTCGGGTATGCCGGCATGAGTATAGCTGTACGCAAGAAGACAGAAATCGTCAGCTGGGCCGGTATTTTCCGCTTGCCCAAAAATAGGGAAAAAGAACGGAAAAAAGAAGAATTTTCAGGGAAACTCCTGGATACAAGTTCTATCATCGACGGGCGGATTGCGGAAATATGCAGTACCGGTTTCCTCGAAGGGCCTCTTCTGGTGCCTGTTTTCGTCCTGGAGGAACTGCAGCTTATTGCCGATTCCTCTGATGTCCTGAAGAGAAACAAAGGGCGCCGCGGGTTGGATATACTGAAGCAGATGCAGGAAGACAACTATGTAGAAGTCCGTATCATCAATGATGATTTTGATGATGTGCAGGGCGTTGATTCCAAACTGGTCCGGCTGGGCCGGAAAATCAATGCCAAAGTCGTGACTAATGACTATAATCTGAATAAGGTAGCGGCGCTGCAGGGTGTCGTTGTTCTGAATATCAATGATCTGGCCAATGCACTGAAGCCGGCCCGGATTCCGGGAGAGCATATGGAAGTACTGGTCGTCAAGGCCGGTAAAGAAAATAATCAGGGTGTAGGGTACCTCGACGATGGTACTATGATTGTCGTCGAAAATGGCCAGAAATATATTGGCTCTACCGTCCCCGTCGTAGTTACTTCTGTTTTGCAGACTTCGGCAGGGCGTATGATATTTGTAAAAGTCGAACACGAGTAGGTGAAAGGTTTGAAAGTATCTGTCATCATAGTAGCGGCCGGTTCAGGCCGGCGTTTTGGCTATGAGCGCAATAAGCTGTTTTTTCCTTTGTGCGGAAAACCTGTACTGACTCATACGCTGCAGCACGTTTTTGCTGCAGCCTGTGTCAGTGAAGTCGTCATTGTAGTAGCGGAACGGGACCGGAGGGATATAGAAGATATGGTTGCCGGCCTGCATCCGTCTGTACCGGTCCGTTTTGCTCTGGGAGGAGCGGAACGGGAAGATTCTGTTTATAATGGCCTCGTGGCAGCAGATGAGTCAGCCGACATCATTATGGTCCACGATGGGTCACGCCCCATGGCCGGTCCGGAGTGGTTTGATAATGCCGTGCCGGTTATGGAAAAAGCAAATGTAGCTGTATATGCTATTCCTGTCAAAGATACGGTCAAGGAACGGGAAGAAGCTGGAGCCTGGGGGCTGCAGCGTGTCCGCACACTGGACCGGAGCCGCCTGATTGCTGTACAAACGCCTCAGATCTTCCGGCGCCAGACACTGCTGGAAGCCCACCGGTACGCCAAAGAGCATCACCTGACGGGGACAGACGATGCCTCACTGGCAGAGGCAATGGGGGAAAAGGTTGTTATTCTCCAGGGGGATGAACGGAATCATAAAGTGACTACGATGGACGATGTGCCGGTCCTTGAATTTTACATGACCGGACCGTCAGAGCACCGTGTCGGCAGCGGCTATGATGTCCATCCGCTCGTATCAGGAAGAAAACTGATTCTGGGCGGCGTGGAGATTCCCTATGAAAAAGGACTGGATGGCCATTCTGATGCGGATGTACTCGTCCATGCCGTCATGGATGCGCTCCTGGGAGCGGCAGGGCTGAAAGACATCGGTACGTATTTTCCCGATACGGATGCGGCATTTAAGAATATTTCCAGCCTTATTTTACTGCGTAAAGTACGGCAGATACTGATAGAGAACAGCTGCCGCGTCATTAACGTCGATGTGACGCTCCTGGCCCAGCAGCCGAAAATCAAGCCATATGTGGCTCAGATGACAGCCAATCTGGCAGATGCTCTGCAGATTGATCCGTCTGCCGTCTGTGTCAAAGCGACTACGACAGAACACCTGGGTTTTGTAGGCCGGCAGGAAGGCATGGCCGCCCAGGCCGCTGCCATGGTTATTAAATACAGAAATTAATAGTAATAGATAGTAGGAGGAGTTTGTTATGTCTAATACAGTACGCGTACGTTTTGCACCCAGCCCGACTGGCCCGTTCCATATTGGCGGTGCCCGCTCGGCTCTTTTCAATTACCTGGAAGCCAAACATACCGGTGGTACCTTTGTCGTCCGCATTGAAGATACGGACCAGAAGCGTTCTACCCGTGAATCGGAAGAAAATATCAAGGAAGCACTGCGCTGGCTGGGTATCAACTGGGATGAAGGTATTGATGTAGGCGGCCCGGACGGACCGTACCGTCAGATGGAACGCCTGGATATCTACAAAAAATATACCGATAAATTACTAGCAGAAGGTAAAGCATACTATTGTTTCTGTACTCCCGAAGAACTGGAAGCCGAAAAAGAAGCACAGATGGCAAAGGGAGAAACACCGGTTTATTCCGGCAAGTGTTCCCATCTGTCGCCGGAACAGGTGCAGCAGTACCTGAAAGAAGGCCGGCCTTATGTCATCCGAGTCAAGACCCCGAAGAATGAAACTCTCGAATTCGACGATCTCGTACGGGGACATGTCGCTTTTGACTCCAATAAAGTAGGCGATTTT
>NZ_ONTA01000104.1:0-2934 GCF_900320625.1 Megasphaera sp. DJF_B143 | reverse complement strand
GAGATCCGCATCGAGGATTGTCCGGGCGTAGTCATCGAAGCCTTTGTGTACTGACGGGATTTCCCGTCCGGACTCCAGTCCGTCTTCCCGGTGAAAGGGAACTGAGTGGGTTCGCAAATCACTTTTGATATCTTTTTTGTCTACTGTTCCCGATATAGCCAGGATATAGCGGGCCGGGTGTTCTTCTACGGCTTTTTTGTGTAAGACGATAAATTCAACCTGTGAGGACTTATTGATACGGGTAACGCTCTCCAGCTGCCATCCTTCATCCCGGTATTCCGACTTTGCCAGTTGTCCCGGCTTATCGTCGTACGATGCCAGCGATGCCATAGCCGCTTCATACCGGACTTTAGACTGGAGATATGCGTTTTGCCCATCTGCCGCCAGCACACTGGAGCACATACCTGCAAAAAAAAGGCAGCTCGTCACTGCCTTTACGATTGGATTCATATGAGACGCCTCCTTTTATGGATGCCACGATAAGATAGAAAAGACTTCCCGGTTCGGATGATCGGACACTTCGAAGTGGAGGGTCCGCGATAATTCTTGTTCCAGTCTTTCCCGCCGTTTCCGTTCCTTCAGAAAATCCACCACGTCCTGGTGGGCACTAATCAGGAAATCTCCTTTTACGTGACGCACCTGTACCATATGGCGAAGGCGCCGGATAATCTGGATAGCTACCGTTTCAGGAGAATAGAGATATCCCGAACCGCCGCAGACGTTACACGGACTGAACTGGACCTGATGAAGTCCCTGGCGTGATTTCTTCCGCGTAATTTCTACCAGATTCAATGCGGTCATGCCCATGACATGGGTTTTGGTACAATCCTGGGCGGTTTCCCGTTCGAGGATGTCCAGGATTTCCTTTCTCCGGTTCGACTGGGCCATATCGATGAAATCAATGATGATGATGCCTCCAATATCACGGAGACGCAGCTGGCGCGCAATTTCCACGGCAGCCTCTTTATTGACGTGGAAAATCGTATCCTGAAGAGTGCTGCTCCCCGTATACCGGCTGCTGTTGACATCAATGACAGTCAATGCTTCGGTCCTGTCAAATATGAGATTGCCGCCGGAAGGAAGAGGCACTTCCCGGGCCATCAGGCAGCGGAGTTGTTCTTCCAGATGGTACAATTCAAATACGGGCTCATCACCCTGATACAGGCTGACCCGTTGTCTCCAGCCGTCATCGGGCAGGACCTGACATATCCTGTCATAGGCTTCTTTGTCATCGACAATGATTTTTTTTACATCATCCGTACAATAGTCACGGATTGTCCTCATGACCAGGTCGGCTTCGCGGTACAGCAATTTGGGCTTGCGTGCCAGTTCGTACCGGCGCAGTACGCTTTGCCACGTATGCAGGAGATACGTAATATCCGCCGTGAGGTCCTTTTCTGCTATATCTCTGGCGACGGTCCGGATAATGATGCCCATGCCTTCCGGTTTCAACTGGCTGGCTATGGCACGCAGGCGGTCCCGTTCCTTTTCATCGCGGATTTTCTTGGAAACGCCGATATAATCCACTGTCGGCATCAGCACGGCATAGCGGCCGGCCAGGCTGATATTGGCCGTCACTTTCGGGCCCTTGCTGCCCTGTTCTTCCTTTACGACCTGGACGAGAACACTCTGACCGACAGAAATGCGGGTCTGCTGGATCTGTTCCTTCGTCGCTGCCCGCGGGAATAGGTCGCCAAGGAAGAGAAAGGCATTTTTCCTGCGTCCTATATTGACAAAGGCGGCCTGCATAGCCGGCAGGATATTCTGTATCGTCCCTCTGTATATATGATTGACAATGTGATTTTCATCATTCCGCTCTACGGAAAAGTCACGCAGCATCCCTTCTTCCAGAATGGCTATCCTCGTTTCCTCCGGCATGATATTGCCAATAATTGTCTTCATCCGTCTTCACCTGCCTTTGCAATGACGCTGCCTTCCGTCTTTTACTATATGCTATACACCATCAAACAGCGAATAATTCGTTCCATTTTTGCGGACATAGATGCCTCGCCGCCAGGCCAGAACGAGATCTGCCTGTACAGGCAGACCGAACTGTGCCATCAGCACGTCCCATAACTGCTGCGGCTTGATAGCCCCGTCTTCCGTCTCCAGAATTCCCGCACGAAGGCAGATGCCATCCTTTTCTACTATGCCAGACACCGGTTCGACGATATGGTTTTTCACGGCTATAAGGCGTACTTTGTGGCCTTTCTTGACTGATACCTTTTCATAGGTCACATCGGACGCTTCATTGAATGCCTGGAGAATACCGTCCAGTTCATCCTGACTTACCGGGCGCGCAGCGGGTCCTTTGATATCATACACGGCATAGTTGGCAACTGCCATGAGTTTGGGAGCTTTGGCATCGATGTACTTTCCGTCCCGGACGGAAAAACCGTCGGGCGAAGCAGCGTTCATCCGTTCTATGACATCGGTGACGGGTACGGGTTCTGCCAGTTCCATATCGAGGTATTCCACATCGGCACCGACGCCGACGCCCAGAGCCGAAGCAAAGCTCAGTTTCATATGGGGGTTGAACCCTTCGGAATACAAAACAGGCAGTCCGGCACGGATGATGATGTAGCGCACACAGCGGGCAAAATCCAAATGAGAAAGAAATTGCAGTGCCCCTTCTTTTTTAACAGCTAAACGTAATCTTTCCATGGCTGTCTCCTTCCTTATAGTCTTTGACATGGACACCGAGCGAAGGACAGACGCCACAGCCAGTACAGCTCAGATGGCGGCAGTCATGAGTCAGGCTGCCTTCGACAGCTTTCTGCCATTCTTTCTTGAGAAAGGCTTTACCCGCCCCATCGGAGAGATGATCCCAGGGAAGCGGTTCTTCCGTAGACCGCGTACGGGCGGCATAATAATCGGGATCGACACCGGCATTCTTAAAGGCCTGCATCCATTTATCATAGTCAAACAATTCTG
>NZ_ONTA01000010.1:0-4145 GCF_900320625.1 Megasphaera sp. DJF_B143 | reverse complement strand
TATCATAAGTGTGTTCTCGTGTACATGTTAATTACTATTTGGTGATGGAGGCGCAGCATGAAAGAATATAAACCGTTTAAATCGGGCAAGGTCCGCGAAGTATACGATATCGGTGACAGCATCGTCATGGTAGCAACCGATCGTATTTCTGCTTTTGACCATATCCTCAAGAACAAGATTACCCAGAAAGGCGCTGTTCTGACACAGATGTCCCGCTTCTGGTTTGATTTTACGAAAGACATCATCCCCAATCACATGATTTCTGTCGATGTCAAAGATATGCCGGAATTTTTCCAGCAGCCCCAGTTCGATGGCAACAGCATGAAATGCCAGAAGCTGACCATGATTCCTATGGAATGTATCGTCCGCGGCTATATCACTGGCAGCGGCTGGGAAAGCTATAAAGAAAACGGTACCGTCTGCGGCATTAAGCTGCCGGCTGGTCTCAAGGAATCGGAAAAACTGCCGGAACCGATTTTTACACCATCTACGAAAGCCGAACTGGGAGAACACGATATGAATGTTTCTCTCGAAGAAGGAGCGGCATTCCTCGACAAAACCTTCCCGGGAAAAGGCAGAGAATATGCCGAAGCCATCCGCGACTACACCATCGCCCTCTATAAGAAATGCGCCGATTATGCACTCTCCCGGGGCATCATCATTGCCGACACGAAATTTGAATTCGGCCTAGATGACAAGGGAAATATCGTCCTCGGCGATGAAATGCTGACGCCGGACAGCTCCCGCTTCTGGCCGCTCAAAGGCTATGAAGCAGGCAAATCCCAGCCGTCCTATGACAAACAGTTCGTCCGCGACTGGCTGAAAGCCAATCCTGACAGCGATTACCTCCTGCCCCAGGACGTCATCGACAAGACAATCGAAAAGTACAAGGAAGCCTATGAACTCCTGACAGGTAAGGCATTCTAAGCCTTTACAGTATGGCAGGGATATAGTATAATATGTGATGTCGTACGGGTGCCGGGTGTCTCGAATCTCCGACGATCACGTAGCACTTTGCGAATAGATTATTTTTACAAATGGAGGAACGAACTATGTTAAGTGTAGAAGAAAAGAAAGCCATCGTCGCCAAATACGGCGCAAATGAAAACGACACAGGATCTCCGGAAGTACAGATTGCGCTTCTTACGGCCCGCATCGTCTATCTGACGGAACATCTCCGCAGCAACAAAAAAGACCATGCATCCCGCCGCGGCCTGCTCAAACTGGTTGGCCAGCGCCGTAACCTGCTTGCTTATCTCCAGAAACATGACCTTGGCCGTTATCGTGCTATTCTCGAAAAACTGAACCTGCGTAAATAATCGCGTTGTGTGAGGCTGATGTGTACGCATCAGCCTCTTTTTTCAGAACATAGTGTATGTTACAGGTTGGTAGGTTATAGGTCAGTACCGCTTCCCGGCGATACTGACCTATGACCTACAGCCTGTCTGAATTTCTTGTATGACTCTTCATAAGGAGGAAAACGAATGGAAAAACAGGTATTCCAGATGGATTTTGCCGGTCGTCCCCTGGTCATCGAAGTAGGACAGCTTGCCAAACAGGCGAGCGGTGCTGCTCTGGTCCGCTATGGCGATACGGCTGTATTTGTTACCGCTACGGGATCGAAAGAAGCACGGGAAGATGCCGATTTCTTTCCGCTCACGGTAGATTATGAAGAAAAAATGTACTCCGTAGGGAAGATTCCCGGCGGCTTCATCAAACGGGAAGGCAAACCGCCTGAATCGGCGACGCTCTTTGCCCGCCTGATCGACCGCCCGATCCGCCCGCTGTTCCCCAAGACATACCGTCATGACGTCCACGTCGTAGCCTATGACTTCTGCGTAGATCACGACAACGCACCGGAAATCGCTGCCATGATCGGCGCTTCCGTATCGCTGTGCATGTCCCATATTCCCTTTGCCGGCCCAATCGCCGGTGTCCGCGTAGGCCGCGTCGATGGCCAGTTTGTCGTCAATCCGACGGTGGCACAGAGCGAAGCCAGCGACATGGATATCGTCGTAGCAGGGACCAAAGACGCCATCCTCATGGTCGAAGGGGGAGCCAAACAGGTACCGGAAGCAGATATCCTCGATGCCATCATGTTTGCTCATGAAGAAATCAAAAAAGTCGTCGAATTCCAGCTGGGATTCCTGCCGCAGATTAGCGTGCCCAAACAGGAATTCGTCGAAAAAGAACCGCCGGCCGATATTGTAGAAGCCGTTCATGCCTATGGCGAAGCCAGCATGAAAGAAGCTATCTGCAACGCCGATAAAATTTCCCGCGAAGAAAAGATGAATGCCGTCGAAACTGACATTTATGAACATTTCGCCGATATTTATCCCGACAACCAGGACGACGTCGCCGAAATCACCCAGAAGATGATCAAGGAAATCGTCCGCCATATGATCGCCGTCGATAAAATCCGTCCCGATGGCCGCCGCGTCGATGAAGTCCGCCCGGTCAGCTGCGAAGTCGGCCTGTTCAAGCGCACCCACGGCACGGGCCTCTTTACCCGCGGCCAGACCCAGGTACTGAGCTTCTGCACCCTGGCACCGCTTTCCGAATGCCAGCACATCGATGGCGTCGGCCTGGAAACGGACCGCCGCTACATGCATCATTACAATTTCCCGAGCTTCTGCGTCGGCGAAACCAAATCGTCCCGTGGCCCCGGCCGCCGCGAAATCGGTCATGGCAAACTGGCTGAACGGGCACTGACCCAGGTCATGCCGAGTGAGGAAGAATTCCCCTATGCCATCCGTGTCGTATCAGAAGTCCTCGAATCGAACGGCTCCAGCTCCATGGGCAGCACCTGTGGCAGCACCCTGGCCCTGATGGATGCCGGCGTACCTATCAAAGCCCCTGTAGCCGGCGTAGCTATGGGCCTGGTAACAAAGGGCGATGACTTTACGATCCTGACCGATATCCAGGGAATGGAAGATGCCCTCGGCGACATGGACTTCAAAGTAGCCGGTACCATGAAAGGCGTCACGGCCATCCAGATGGATATCAAGATCAAGGGACTGAGCCGGGAAATCCTCGACAAGGCCCTGAAACAGGCTCATGAAGGCCGTATCTTCATCATGGGCAAGATGCTGGAATGCATCAGCGAACCGCGCAAGGAATTGTCTCCTTATGCACCGCGCATCATCACCATGCACATCGACCCCGATAAAATCCGCGATGTCATCGGGCCGGGCGGCAAAGTAATCAAACAGATTACGGAAGAAACGGGAGCCAAAATCGACATCGATGACTCCGGCCTGGTCTATATCGCCTCTGTCGATGCCGCCGGCGGCGAAAAGGCAAAAGAATGGATTGAAAACCTGACGAAAGACGTGGAAGTAGGGGAAACCTACCTCGGCAAAGTCACGCGCATCATGAACTTCGGCGCCTTTGTGGAAATCCTGCCGGGCAAAGAAGGCCTGGTCCACATTTCCCAGCTGGCCAAAGAACGGGTAGAAAAAGTAGAAGACGTCGTCAATATCGGCGATGAAATCATGGTCAAATGCGTAGAAATCGATGACAAGGGCCGTATCAACCTGTCGCGCAAGGCACTGCTTGCCGGCGGGGACGCACCGGCACACCACAAGCACGGCCCGCGCAATAACCGCGGCCGCCAGAATGACCGCAAGAAGGTGCAGTAATGAGACACCGGGGATTTGAAGTCGTTACGGCATATGAAGGAAAGGATATTCACGTGCCGCAGCGGAAAACAGCAAAAAGCGCCGGATATGACCTGGAAGCCGCAGCCGACACCGTCCTGGCTCCCCATGCCGTGACGGTCGTGCCGACGGGCCTCAAAGCGTATATGGAACTGAACGAATATCTTTCCATTTTCATCCGTTCCAGCCTGGCCTTCAAAAAGGGCCTCATGCTGGCCAACAGCACGGGAATCATTGACTGCGATTATTACAACAATCCCGATAACGAAGGCCATATCATGATTGCCTATTACAATACAAAAGACGTTCCCTATACCATAAAAAAAGGGGAACGCATTGCCCAGGGGATTTTTATGAAATACCTGACCACCGATAATGACGATGCATCAGGCATCCGCATGGGCGGCATAGGCAGTACGGGCCAATAATGACTGATTTTTGATGTCAGATATAACGAGAGGCTGTCGCACGAAGGGTTCCGCCATC
>NZ_ONTA01000268.1:0-8748 GCF_900320625.1 Megasphaera sp. DJF_B143 | reverse complement strand
TGATGTGAAGAGTATTGCCAGTGATGCGGCCAATGCAGCCGTATCTGGCGGCCGCGTCTTCCAGGGTGACGATGGGGATGACAATACAGTTACTGTGGGCATGGGGACAGCCCTGAAGCTTACCGGAGGCCAGACGGATACCGCGAAACTGACCGATGGGAACATCGGAGTGGTGAAGAACGCTGATGGCGACGGCCTGAACATTAAATTGTCCAAGGAGCTTTCCGGTCTTACCAGCGTCACCGCAGGAAACAGCACCCTGAACAACGAGGGCCTTACCGTCAATAACAGTGCCGGATCCGCTGGGACCACCGTAACCGGAAGCGGCATCAAGATCGCGGCCAACGGGGAGAATACCCATGCAGTGGAAATCAGCAACAGCAACGTCTCCCTGGGCGGCCAGCAGATCCATGATGTGGCGGCGGGGACGAAACCCACCGATGCGGTGAATGTGAGCCAGCTCGGCGGCGTGGTCAATGGCGTTACCAATGCCATCAATACTCTGGGCAACCGCATGAATCGTGTCGGTGCCGGGGCATCGGCATTGGCGGCCCTGCATCCGTTAGAATTCGATCCTGATGAAAAATGGGATTTTGCAGCCGGATTTGGTCATTATAAAAATGCCAATGCAGCGGCACTGGGTGCCTTCTACCGTCCCAATGCAGATACGATGGTCAGCATCGGAGGCAGTTTCGGCGGCGGGGAAAACATGCTCAATGCCGGCGTAGCCTGGAGAATCGGTAAAGGTACGACCATGACAACATCGCGGGTAGCGATGGCAAAAGAAATTCAGAAATTGAAGGCCGTCGTCGAACAGCAGAATGAAAAACTACAGGAAAATGATACCCTTCGTGCCCAGGTAGAAAAACAAGATAAAGAAATCGCTGAATTAAAAGCCATGGTTCAGCAATTAGCGGCAAAACAATAGAATAGCCAGTCTGAGCAGGTCTGTTGTACCTACGGGTGCAGCAGACCTGTTTTGCATTCAGAGTATTTTGCCATAAAACGATAATAAGGCGTAAAGTATATAATATTACTGGAACAGACTGATTTATTGCATGACCCGACAGGCGTGATATAATAGTAATATGACAATAAATATTTATTATTAATAATCAATAATATGTGCATAAAAATTTAATAATAATAAGACTGTCCTTGCCCGGCAAGAACGGGCTGAAAGGAGATATAATATGAAAACAAATCGTTATTACAAGGACAGAAAAAGAAACTGCACCTGTCAAAAACAGGCCATATTAGCTCTGCTCGTGTGTCTGAGCCTGTCAGGGAGCGTATCCCTGGCGGCAGATCCTTCCGCACAGGATACGGGCAGAACTTATGATTATGTGAATAAATGGAGCGGAGATGCCACAGAAGGGAATCACATTACGGTAAAGCATCTTCAGGGCTGGAATCAGGATAAGGTGACGGTCGGAACGGATGCCACGAATCAGGTGATCATTGAAGACTACGGGGGAGGCAATGGCGGGGATGCTACGGTCCTCGGGAAAAACATTTCTTTTACGGGCGGGTTCAACACGGGCGGTCTCATTACAGCCGGAAATGCCGTTACGGACAGTCTTTCGGCGGCAACCGTTAATGCCATGCAGCCATGGGGACAGAGTGCAGGCGGGACGGTGAATATGGATGGCAGGACTATCTCTATTACCGGCAGCCAGGGAATCAATGCTGCTAACGGCAGTACCATTAACCTGGGAACACAATATATGACCGGGGACCTTCATATCCAGTCTCTCGGCGTATCCGGCTCCAGTACGGTGAATATCGGTAACGCCAATGCCGGGGACATCACCATCGATGAATTCGGAGTAGGTGGGACCCAGGCTGCTTCCACGGGAGAAACACAATTGAATACCATCACTGTTTCCGGGAACAATCTGTCCATTGGAAATACTAAGGCTTCTGAATCCAATGCCCAGGTGACCTTCAACGCCCGGGGCAATGTGACTGCCAAAAACGGACTGGTCATGACCGGATCCTACCTTCCCAGCTCTGCTCCCTTTGCCTCCGTCACGGTGAATGCCGGGGGAAATGTGAAATTGGGGGAATATGGCCAGACTTCCAGTCCCTGGGACCGCAATGCTGCTCTGGCCGCTGTGGGGGGCCATGCCAGAATCGATGTGACTGCTGCCGGAAATGTGGATGCTTCCGGGGATTTCTCCGTGACCAGCGATGGCAGCGTCAAGGTGAAGGCCGCCAATATCTCTTCGGATGGGCTGCTCCATGCCACGGGGAAAGATGCCAGCCTGACCCTTATTGCAGAAAATCCAAATGGAAATAAGGGCGACATCAAAGCACAGGAACTTCAGGTAGACAACAGTGGGACCGCCTCTCTTACGGGGAAGACCATTACCCTGACTCCGGATGCGGATGGTAGTTACTTCCACCGGTCCCTTCACGTGACGGACTGTGACGTGAACATGGATGCCGATGAAATCAATCTGGCTTCTGGAATTCAGTTCAACGGGGAAGCGGAACTCAATCTGAAAGCAGCCAGCAAACTGACCATCGGAAATGCCCTGAATGAAGATTCCTATGATACCAGCGCCATCCGTCTTGCTTACGGTGGTAATGGAGAAACTGGCACAGGGAAACTTTATGCCGGTGGCAATGGAACCGATATAAAGGTCAATGGTTCCGTGGCCGTGACAGGGACCTCTGATCAGGATGAACTGGCCTGGTTCAACGGAAAGAATCTGGTCTTCAATGCGTCCAAGACCCCTTCCTTCAGTGATAATCCCTACAGCGATTTGTATAATGCCGTGGCACTGGATTTTACGGATTCCCGGTTCTGGTCCGGCAATGATGACACTACGGAAACGACTACAGTAAACGGCCATATTCTCACCAACGGATCCAATGCCTTCGTACTACGGGGCAGCAAGGCCGTTATGGTAAATGGCCTGAAAGGAGATTTCGAAAATAATAAGAATGCCTTTTCCCTTACTGACCGGGGCAGTTCCTCCATCCAGATAGGCGATGAAGATACGGCCCAGACCACGGTGAACGGGGAAATCGTCACGGGCGTGGATACGGTCCTGTATGTAGGCGGTAAGAATGTCCTCCTCGATAATGCCGGTCATACGGCTCTTTATGCCAATGCCAGCAGTAAATCTGTGGAAATTGGCCGGACGACTCCTGAAGGAAGCACGTCCGATTCCATTGCCATAAAAGGGCGGCTGCTGATCAACGGCGTTTCCTGTATGGATGTGATGGGGAAGAACATCACCATCACCGACGGGGCGGCTCCCGACAGCGGGACCCTGGGTACCACGGTGAAGACCAATGAGGACGGCACTTCCACGGACCCGGACAGCAACACTCACGATGCTTTGGTAATCCAGAGTGCAGCGGATAATGCCCTGGTCATCGGGGAAGCTGATTCCAATGTCAGCATTGACGGCCGGCTGGTAGGTCTCGATGGAGGGTATTCTGTGGATGGCGATATCATCCATATCTACGAAGGGACCAATAAAAATCAGAACCTGATCCTGACCACCGGTGGTGCTGTGAACCTGGGCCATGACGGGACAAGTCTGCTTCAGATTGACGGCGGCATCTGGGCATTGGGGGATAGCACCAATGCCGTGAATCTCCAGGGCCAGAACCTCCTCATCGACCCGGCCAGCGGCATGCGGGCTGTACAGGCCAATGCCATGCCCGTGACCATAGGAGACAATGCCACGGAAAATGCCGTGGTGAATGGAGAAATCTGGTCCGTTTCCCAAAAGGCTCCCATTACTCTCGATGCCAGCAGCTACGATCTTTCCGCCAACGGCAGCACCTATGCGGCCCGGTCTTCCGGAGGCGGTTCCGTTACTATCGGCCATGATGGCAGCACCGGGAGTATCGACGGAGTTCTGACAGCCGATGCTGGCAGTTCTCTGGAAGCGTACCTTCAGGGAAACGGGGCCCTGCTGGATGGAACCATAGAGGATGAAAATCTCGATTATGGCATCAGTTCTGATGCAGGGATTACCCTTCATCTCAACGACGGTGCCGTCTGGAATCTGGATGGCGATTCCAAAGTTACCAGACTTCAGGCCGATAAGGGGATTATCCATCTGAATCAGAATACAACTGACCAGAGCCTGTATACAGGGAATTTCGCCGGGGATGGAGCCACTGTCTATATGGGTCATGAAGGCAATACGACACAGAATGACCGTCTCTATGTCAAAGGCTATCACACGGGGAAGACAGAACTGCAGCTCCATGCCGTGAACGGCATCTGGACTGATGGCGCTATCGGCTCTGTTCTGGCCAGTGTGGGCGATGAACAGGGAAGTTTTTATGTGCCCGATACGGAGGACCGGCTGTTCTTTCACCGTACTCTCCTGGATACGCATGAAACGGGCCGGGGAGACGATGTGACGGACGGATATAACACCGACTGGTACATCAAAGGCTTTAAGAAACTGCCCACTGATGACCATGGTAAGTATACCCATACGGTGCGGGGCATCATGGGAGCCGATGGGATTAATTACCATATCTGGCGCACAGAACAGGACACCCTCTTCCGCCGCATGGGTGACCTGCGTAAAGGAGAACCTGGGCAGGAAGGCATCTGGGCCCGGGTAAAAGGGACATCCATCCGCCGCAACGGACAGTTCCCCTTTGAAGACCGGTATACGACCTATGAAGTAGGCTATGACCAGCTGGCAGGCCACAGCGATACACAGGATCACTATCAGGGAATCGGCTTTGGCTATACGGAAGGCAGGGGGGCTTATTTTGGCAGTCGCAGCGATACGAACAGCTACGCTCTGGGATGGTATGATACGCGGATCCGTAAAGACGGGACCTATCTCGATCTGGCCTTGCGTCTGCACCGGCTGACCAATAAACTGATTGCCCATGATGGCATCAGCGGCCACGGCGATAATACGGGCCTTTCCTTTGGAGCAGAATACGGATACAAAAAAAAGCTGGGACATGGCTGGTTCGTCGAACCCCAGGTACAAGGCACTCTTGGCTGGCTGAGCGAGGCATCATGGTCTATGGGAAATGGTGTAACCGTCGATGAACAGGATATCCGCAGCGCCGTCGGCCGGGCCGGACTCCGGGCTGGATACGAAAGCAGCAGGGCCCAGGTTTTCTTCAAGGCTAACTGGTACCATGAATTCGGCGGTTCTGGACAGGTACACCTCAGTGATGATGAAGGGGATTTGTTCCTGAACCGGGATTACGGCGACACGTGTTTTGAATACGGTCTGGGTGCATCGGCACAGATCGGAACGGCGACCCAATTCTATGCGGACGTAGAACGGAGCAGTGGCGGCCAGTTCCATAAAGACTGGTCTTGGGATGCCGGCATCCGCTGGAATTTCTGATAAGATGGCTTAATAGATACTAAATGTGTTTCAGGCATACGGGTAGACAATATCCGTATGCCTGTTTTGGTATAGGTTAACACTATGTCCGGCCTTTATTAAAAGAAAAATTGTTGATATACTGGTTGTTGTAATTATGACAGGCATTTTCACTATATTTTATTAGTTTTGAACAGAGAGGAGAGTTTATGACTATACAACTGAATAAAACACTCATAGCGGCTGCCATCATGGCCAGTATCAGCAGCGGACTGCTGTCGCCCGCCCAAGCAGCGGAGCGCCCTGCAGAAAGCTATACCTGGATGCACAGGGAGTCGTCATCATCGACGGTGACAGTGGAAGAGACCCATGAAAAAAGCAGTCGCACGATCACCCATTCCGATGTAAGTATACATACGCCATCTGCTTCGGGCACAGGGGCTGTCCTTTTTCCCTATATAGCGAAAAATAAACTGCCTGCTCCTGTGCAGTCTTTACGGGAAAACATACGCAATGAATACAGCCTCAATTATGAACAGGGCGTTCTGGCCCGCTATAAAGAAAATGGAAAATGGGGCCTGTTAGGAACGGATGGTACGGTTTTACTGCCAGCGTCGTATAAGAAGTTATCTTATGCCGGGCAGGGCGTTTTTTTAGCGGTAAAAGGGAATAAAACAGCTTATATTGATAAGACGGGGACTGCCGTGACCTTGCCAGTATCAGAAAACGAAAGCGGTGGGCCCGTATTTTTTCAGGAAAAAGGCCGGTATGGTATCCGTGACGCCAATGGTATCGTGGTGTCTGAGCCGGTATATAAGGAAATTCTGACACCTTTTAGCGAAGGCATTGCCTTTGTACGGGATGAAAATGGCCGTAAGATTGCCATTGACCGCTCCGGTAAGGAACTATTTGCCGTGCCCTATGACAGGATATTCCCGTATCATGACGGACTAGCAGAATACCAGCGTAAAATCAATCATTTTAACTGGGGACTCCTGGCAGGAGCGCTCGTCGGCTCAGACGTAAACCGTGGTTATTATGGTGGCGAAATAGAACCGCTGACCTATGACGGCGTGAAACGGGGATATATTGACCGGACCGGCCGGATAGTTATCGACAGCCGGTTAGATGAAGTTTATCCTATGACAGCCTGGGGGACATTTGTCAAAGATAAGGGACTGCTGGCTTTTATTGGCAGAGATGGAAAGTATATCATTGAACCGGGCCGGTACGAAGTAGGGCCAGGAATGATGGATGACTGGAATGGCATGGTGTCATTAAAAGATAAAGAATCAGGTGGACTAGGCGTATTCAGCCTGTCTGATGGACGACAAATCCTTCCTTTCCAATACGAAAAGGTTGATTTTTTAGGGGCTGACCGTATGTTTCTGCAGCGGGGGAATCAGTGTTTCCTGGTAAACCAGGAAACAGGTCAGGTAGTTCACTACTGGCAGGAAACGGTGAAAATCGTGCCGTATCTGGCGGAGCCCTATGCCTGGTGTCAGATAGGTAAGAAGTACGAAATTATTGATGCGGAAGGGAAGACGGTATATACGGCTCCTGAAGGGGGAATAAAGGTCGTTTCGTCCTTCCGCCATGGTGTCAGTGCCGTCAAGTCAGGTGATGTCTGGGGCCTCATGAACAGTAAAGGAGAATGGCTGATCCGGCCGCAGTATAAAGAAATAGAAATTTTATAAGGTCATATATAAATAGCAGGGGCTGCCTTTTTAAGACAGCCCCTGCTGATTGTCAGGATGAAAATTATTTATCAGTGTCTTTTTTCGTTTCATAATGACGGGGAAAGATAGCCGTTACCGTCGTTCCTTTATGGAGCTCACTGGTCAGTTCCAGACGGGCATTGTTTCCCTTGGCAATATATTTGGCGATAGAAAGGCCCAGACCGGAACCTCCCGTTTCTTTGGTACGAGAGGAATCGACCCGGTAGAATCGTTCAAAGACCCGTTCCAGATCTTTTTTGGGAATTCCGATACCCGTATCCTGGACTTTAAAACATACCTGCTTTTCATCGGCTTCGCAGGATAAATAGATATAGCCGCCGGACGGTGTATATTTTATGGCGTTATCGATAAAGATACGGAGCATCTGCTTGACACTGCCCGGTTCGGCGTAGATGGAAGCCTTATCGTTGCGGCCGAGGAGAATTTCCCGCTCTTCGGCAATGAGCAGAACGCCGTTATACACTTCTTCCAGTAATTCCGATGCGTCGATGACCATGAAATGTGCTTCCAGGGTACCTGTCGTCGAACGGGCAAAAAACAGGAGCCGTTCAATGAGCTGACGCATATATTCCGTTTCAGACTGGATAGCCTGAATGCTTTCATCGAGGACTTTCGGGTCTTCTTTTCCCCAGCGGTCCAGGAGATTGATATAGCCGCTGATGACGGTAAGGGGAGTGCGAAGCTCATGTGATGCATTGCTGATGAATTGCTGCTGCTGCTTGTATCCGTATTCAATGCGGTCCAGCGCCTGGTTGATAGATTGGGCCAGGTTATGGATTTCGATGCCGTTTTCCGCTTCTTTCGGAATGACGATACGCTGGCTCAGTTTGTGGACTTCAATACTTTTCAACGTTTCATTGATCAGCTTCAGGGGAGCCAGGGACTTGCGCATGAGATACATACCGGAAAAGATGGTCAGAATCAGACTGACAAGCACGGAAGCGACGAGCTGCTTGGATAATAAGGATATAAAAGCATTTTCCTTGTCGGGCACGCGGGAAAAGCGGAGATAGTACAGTTTATTGTCGGCACTGTACCATTTTTTATAATAGGCATAGGAACTCGTTTCGTTTCCCTGAATGGATTCGGGAAGGGGTATTTCGTTATTGCTCCGGACTGTATCATCAATGTACCGGTCACTCAGATTTTTGATGGTATGAGCCGGTCCGTTATCCAGAATCAACCGGCCGGCAGCATCATATACCTGGAGATTGACAAACGGCTGAAGGTTGGACCGGGTAAAGACTGAAGAGTCAATCTGTCCGCTCTTATCGAGATATTCCATAGCCGACTGGGCGCTGGAGTATAAATCCCGTTCAATGGAACGCCCCATGATAAAATGCACACTCGTGACGGTGATGACCGACACGATGAGCAGGATGATGAAGACGATAAACGAATAGAGGAGTACCATTTTTGCAAAAAGCGGCAGTGTAAATAGCGGCAGCCGGTGTATTTTTTCTTTAATCTTTTGCCACATAACCTACCCCACGTACGGTATGAATATATTTTTTGCTGTCTGTCTGCCCTATTTTACCGCGGATATACCGGATATAGACATCGACGACGTTGGTGTCACCGGCATAGTCATACCCCCAGACTTCTTCCAGTATTTTTTCCCGCGTCAGGACGATGTTTTTGTTGCGCAGGAGATACGTGAGCAGTTCAAATTC
>NZ_ONTA01000042.1:0-4950 GCF_900320625.1 Megasphaera sp. DJF_B143 | reverse complement strand
TGCATGGCACAGGAATGGCAGGACCGGCTTTTCAAGCGGGCTCCTCATATCGATCTGGTCATTGGCACGCATAATATCCATACCCTGATCGATCTCATTAAGGAACGGCAGCAGAAAAAAGAACATTATCTGGCATCGGATATGCATGTACCGGCATTTCATGAACTGCCGGCCAAGCGATTCCAGAAATTTTTTGCCTGGATTCCCATCATGAACGGGTGTAACAATTTTTGCACCTATTGTATCGTTCCCTACGTGCGGGGGCGGGAAGTCAGCCGTCCGGTCCAGTCTGTCGTGGAAGAAGTCCGGCGCGTTGCCGATGCGGGATATAAGGAAATTACTCTTTTAGGACAGAACGTCAATTCCTATGGGAAGGATTTGTCCAGCCACGATGATTTTGCCAGCCTGCTCCGGGCTGTCGATGAAATAGATGGCATCGAACGGATCCGCTATATGACAAGCCATCCCAAGGATATGAATTACGATGCCATCGACGCCATTGCCGAATGCCATAAAGTCGTCAATCACATGCACCTTCCCATCCAGTGCGGGAACGATGCCCTGCTCAAAAAAATGAACCGCGGCTATACGGTAGAACATTATATGGATCTGGTGGACTATGCCCGCAAACGCATTCCGGACCTGGTGCTGACGACGGATATTATCGTCGGTTTCCCCGGTGAAACGGAAGACATGTTTATGGATACCCTCCAGTTCCTGAAACGCTGCCAGTATGATATGGCGTATACCTTCATGTATTCGCCGCGGACGGGTACGCCGGCGGCCACTATGGAAGACCAGATTCCCCAGGAAGTCAAGAGCAGCCGTCTGCAGCGCCTGATGGATGTACAGAATGTATACAGCCTGAAGAAAAATCAGGCCATGGAACGCCATATCTATGATGTCATCGTGGAAGGACCGACTAAAAATGACAAAAATCACTGGTTCGGCCGTACGACGGGCAATAAGATGATTATCTGGGAAAATGATGGTTCAGCAGCCATCGGCGACACCGTACCGGTCATGGTCGATAAAGGACAAACATGGGTACTTAAGGGACATATAGTGCATGAATCCAATATGTAGGGAGGTATATTTTGCCTGACACGCCAAAACTGACTCCGATGATGAAACAGTATCTCGAGGTCAAAGAACAATGCAAAGATAAAATACTATTTTTCCGCCTTGGCGATTTTTATGAAATGTTTTTTGACGATGCCCTGACGGCATCACGGGAACTGGATCTGACTCTGACAGGTCGGGCTGGCGGTAATAAAGAACGGGTTCCCATGTGTGGTGTTCCGTTCCATTCGGCTGATACCTATATTGAACGGCTGGTCCATAAGGGATACAAGGTAGCCATTTGCGAACAGATGGAAGACCCTAAGCTGGCCAAAGGCATCGTCAAGCGGAAAATCATTAAAGTCATTACGCCGGGAACGATTACGCTGGAACATGCCGTCGCTTCCAAGAAAAATAATTATATCGCCTGCCTGACGGAAAAAAATGACATCCTGTCCATTGCTCTTATGGATGTGACGACAGGAGAATGCCTCTGGTCGGTATGTGCCGTGACTGCTATGGAAGACAGCTTGTTTGATATCCTGTCTGTCTATGAACCAAGCGAGCTGATTTATTATCGTCTGGGCAAGCAGATCGATACGGTGCTGCAGTACCTGAAAAGCCACATGTCCCAGTGCACGGTCACGCCTTTTGAAGCAGAGGATGACTGCGATTATGGGGAAAAAGCTGCAGCATATTTTAAAAAGGAAGACCTTGATGCCGCCCATGATGCAGCTATCTGCATCGGCATGCTCTTATCCTATGTCAGTGAGGTCATGCAGTCCGATATCTCTCATATCAACCATCTGGAACGCATCGATAATGAACGGCGTCTGGTCATTGATGCGGCGAGCATCCGCCATCTGGAAATTACCCAGAATGTACGCGATGGCGGCCGGAAAGGGACGCTTCTCGATGTCCTTGATAAGACCCACACTGCCATGGGCGGCAGACTGTTGCGGAAATGGCTGGAAGCGCCACTCCTGCGCATTTCTGATATTGTGCTCCGCCAGGATGCGGTAGAAGAACTGGTGCGTCATGAAATCATGCGTCAGGATTTGTCCGACACACTGGACCGGATTTATGATTTTGAACGGATACTGACCCGTGTCGAAACGGGAACGGCCAGCCCAAAAGATATGGTAGCCCTGAGGGAGTCCCTGTCGGTGATACCGCAGCTGAAGCAGATTTTGGATGGAGCCGGCAGTGACTTATTGAAACGGCTGAACAACCAGGTGGCAGAGCATCAGGAAGTATATGATCTATTGTGCCGGGGCATTAAAGACGATCCCGGCGTGGTCATACGCAATGGCGGCGTTATCCGCGATGGATTTTCTAAAGAACTGGATGAAATCCGGTCCATTGCCGCCAACAGTCACGCTTTTTTACAGGAACTAGAAGAAAAAGAAAAAGAAAAAACTGGCATAAAAATGAAAATCGGCTATACGAAGGTGTTCGGCTACTATTTTGAAATTTCTCATGCCAACACGAAACCCGTACCGGATTATTACGTGCGTAAGCAGACTCTGGTCAATGCCGAACGATATATTACGCCGGAATTAAAAGAGTTTGAAGTCAAAGTCCTGACCAGTCAGGAACGTATGCTGACACTGGAATATCAGTTGTTTGGCCAGATCCGCCAGCAGATCGGGGTCTATATCCCGGCTATGCAGCAGACAGCCCGGGCTATTGCCCAGATTGACTGCCTGTACAGCCTGGCCAGGGCGGCTCATGAAAACTACTATATCCGTCCCGGCCTGAACCGGGATCAGTCGGTGACCATCCGCGATGGCCGCCATCCCATCATCGAAAAATATCTGAAGGATGAATTGTTTGTCCCTAATGATGTGACGCTCAACCATAAAGATCACGAAGTCTTGATCATTACCGGCCCCAATATGGCGGGAAAATCGACCTATATGCGCCAGGTGGCTGTTCTCGTGCTCATGGCCCAGGCCGGCTCCTTCATACCGGCCCGGGAAGCCTCCATCTGCCCCGTAGACCGGATTTTCACGCGCATTGGCGCCAGTGATGATATCCTGACAGGGCAGAGTACATTCATGGTGGAAATGAAGGAAGTATCGTATATTTTGAAACATGCCACGTCCCGCAGCCTGCTGATCCTCGATGAAATCGGCCGCGGTACGAGCACCTTTGACGGGATGTCCATTGCCCAGGCCGTCATTGAATACTGCCTGCAGCAGATTCATGCCCTGACGCTGTTTGCTACACATTACCACGAACTCATCGCTATGGCTGATGAATCAGATAAAATAAAAAATTACACCGTTGCGGTAAAGGAACGGGGACGCAGTATCAAATTCCTGCGCCGTATCGTGCCAGGTGGAGCCGATAAGAGTTATGGCCTCCATGTTGCACGTCTGGCAGGACTGCCGGAGAAATTATTGAAACGGGCCGATGTCATCCTGACGGGACTGGAAGCCGGAGGAGCAGCCCAGCCGGCTGTACCGGTACATTCTGCACAGGCACTGCCGGCTCCTATGGAAGACAGTCTGTTTACCAATCCGGTCATCGACCACCTGTTATCTGTCGATGTGACGAGCATGACACCTATTGAAGCAATTTCCTTTTTGTATACGCTGCAGAAAGAAGCTAAGGAAGGAAGTGGCAGGAGTTGAATTCAATCATCAATATTCTCGACGAAGCGACACGCAATAAAATCGCGGCCGGGGAAGTAGTAGAACGGCCTTCTTCGTGCGTGAAGGAACTGGTAGAAAACGCTATTGATGCCGGTGCCAGCGCCATTGAGGTGGAAATAGCGGAAGGCGGGGCATCGTATATCCGGGTTACGGATAACGGCTGCGGCATGAGCCGGGAAGATGCGCATAAGTGCATTATCCGCCATGCTACGAGCAAAATCAGTTCCGTCGAAGATATATTTGCCATCACCTCTCTGGGGTTTCGCGGCGAAGCTGTCCCCAGTATCGCCGCCGTCTCGCATATGCAGATTACGACGCGGCGGCCGGAAGATGAATTTGCCGTGCACCTCGTCCTGGACGGGGGCGTCATTACCTCAGAAGATCAGGCCGGAGCGGCTGCCGGTACGACGATGGAGGTCAGTGACCTCTTTTACAATACGCCGGCACGAAAAAAGTTTTTAAAAAGTGAACGGACGGAAAGCTCAAAAATCAGTGAAATGATTACGAAACTGGCTCTGGCCCAGCCGGGAATCGAATTTACGTTTATCAATAACGGGCGGACCACACTCCATACAGGCGGTCTCGGCGATTTAAAGGAAACGATTGCCAATATTTACGGTGCCGGTGTAGCACGGGAAATCTTCCCTGTTACTTATGACCACGACAACGTGCAGATCGAAGGATACGTAGGCAAACCATCGGTTCTTAAAAGTTCCCGTTCCTGGCAGACGTGCATCGTCAATCAGCGCATTGTCCACAATCCCCTCATGTTCAAAGCGATTGACAATGCATATCATGCGATGCTGCCCAAATCGGGATATCCTTTTGCTATGCTGCATCTCCACGTCGATCCGGCCAGTATCGATGTCAATGTCCATCCGGCAAAAACGGAAATCAAGTTTTCTGACGAACAGCAGATTTACCGGGCCCTGTATCATAGTATCATTACGGCGCTCATCGATCAGGAAAAACCGGAACAGATTGCAGCCCCGGCTGCGGTAGCAAAGAAATCTGCTGTTATCCAGGAAACACCTTTTTCCGATGCGACACTATTTGCTCCCAAGGAAGGGGCTGTTCCTTCCCAGCCGGCAGAAGAGAAGGCATCACCAGTCTCCATGACAGAATCTGCCTCTATATCAGCACCCTCATCGGGAGAGGATCAACCTTTCCGGGAGGGACCAGATGGTCCCGTATGGGCAGCACCGGCTTCAGGCGGGCCTGACATCCG
>NZ_ONTA01000128.1:0-4285 GCF_900320625.1 Megasphaera sp. DJF_B143 | reverse complement strand
TATATTATCATAATTAAATGTATGAATGTATTGATAGTGCCGGACCCCCGACCGGAGACGGTTCTCATCCTGAATCGTCCCCGGTCGGGGGTCCTATTTTGCTAATCTTTGGGGTATGAAAAGCAGCCGATTCGACAAACCGGCTTTTTCTGCAAACTACAAACTTACCACTGCAAACTATCCTTTCCTATCCTTTCAGTATCTGCATGAATCCTTCAGGTCCGGGCAAGCGATGTAGTAGGCGCCAGGGAGTGTGTTCTGCCAGTTGGTCGTAGGTGTAGCGTCCGGTGGCGACGGAGATAGTTTTTGCTCCGATGGCTTTGCCGCACTGGATATCGTAGGGGGTGTCGCCGATGACGTACATGGTACCGATAGTGTCACCCCAGGCTTTTTTCGCCAGTTCCCAGGCGTGGCGGGCCATGTCGTCGCGATAGTAGAATTGACAGGCAAATCCTGAATGGTCAAAGTCAAAGTACTGGGTCAGGCCGAAGAAATCAAGTTTCAGTCTAGCGCCATAGATGCTGTTTCCCGTGAGCAGACATTGATGGTATCCTTCGGCTTTAGCCAGGTATGGCAGGAGTTCCCGGGCCGGCGGAATGACTTCACCTTTCATTTTTTTCAGCCATTTCATCAGTTTCTGTTCGTAATTCCGGCAGAAGTGATTGACTTCTTCATCGGTAGGCATGACGCCTCTGGCCTGATAGAGCAGCTGCTGGCAGATGTAATTATCCGTCCGGCCGCCGGCAACGATTTTCGGCACGGCCTGGTCGTCACCCTGCAATTCGTGAAATACTTCCTGAATGGCATGCATGCCGGCCATTCCCGTATTGACCAGTGTCCCATCTATATCCCAATATAATATATCCATAATTCTCCCCCCTATACGCAAAGGAGCCGGGCAGCAGCACGCAACGACAGCCGCCGTTGTATGCCGCATACCCAGCCCCCTCAGCCAGTATTATTTCATGCCCTTATTATTTGGAAACGAGTTCTTTCGTATCGCGGGCAATCATGATTTCTTCGTTTGTCGGGATGACATAAAGTTTTACCGTAGAATCATCGGTGCTAATCATAGCATCTTTGCCGCGGACGTTATTGCGGGTCGGGCAAAGTTTGGCACCCAGGTATTCCAGGCCCTGGCAGATAGCTGCACGGTCTTCGATACCATTTTCGCCAACGCCGGCTGTAAAGGTGATGACATCGACGCCACCCATAGCAGCAGCCAGTGCGCCAATCAGTTTGCGTACCTGATAATGGAACATATCGAGAGCGAGTTTAGCCCGTTCGTTGCCTTCTTTAGCAGCTTCGCCGAGATCGCGGAAGTCGCTGGAAACGCCGGAAATGCCGAGTACGCCTGATTTCTTATTCATGAGCGTATCCATTTCTTTCGTGGACAAGCCTTTCTGTTCCATGACCGTCGTAACGATAGCAGGGTCGATATCGCCGCAGCGCGTGCCCATGAGGCAGCCGGCGAGCGGTGTGAAGCCCATAGTCGTGTCTACGCATTTGCCATATTTGATGGCAGCCAGGGAAGAACCGTTGCCAAGGTGGCAGTTGATGATGCGGAGTTTTTCAACGGGAACACCCATGACTTTGGCAATCTGGCCGGCTACATAGCGATGGCTCGTGCCATGGAAGCCGTAGCGGCGGATGCCATTTTCTTTATAGAGTTCATACGGAAGGCCATACATGAAGGCTTCCGGCGGCATGGTCTGATGGAATGCTGTATCGAAAACAGCGACCTGCGGTACGCCCGGCATGATAGCTTTGCAGGCATTGATGCCGATGATGTTCGGCGGATTGTGAAGGGGTGCATAGGCGGAGCATTTTTCCAGGGCTTTCATGACTTCATCGTCAATTACCGTGGAGCTGGCAAAGGCTTCGCCGCCATGGACAACACGGTGACCTACCGCGTCAATGGCATCCATGGATTTGATAACGCCGCATTCGGCATCGGTCAGAATATCGAGAACGAGCTTTACAGCGACTTTATGATCCGGAATAGACTGCTGGATTTCCTTTTTCTGGCCATTCCATTTGTGAGTCAGCTGGGAATCGGGAAGACCGATTTTTTCTACCAACCCTTTTGCCATGACTTCTTCATTGTCCATGTTTACCAACTGGTATTTCAAGGACGAGCTGCCGCAGTTTACAACCAATACGATCATGCAATTTACCCTCTTTCATGTTTACGAAATTATTTTATCTGGCCAAATACATGGTCTATTACTTCTTTGCCCACCGGGTCGGCCGGATTGTACAAGTAGGTAATATCCCATATCTGACCATTATCTTCAAAGAAGAGACTCTGCCCCACCATCTGAACGGCATGGCCCTGCACATTCAGATTGAACGTACAGTGGACTTCTGTCGCCGGCCTGTCGAGGACAGTCGTTTCAGAGACCTTCGTTTGCAGATCTGTATAATGCGTCTGTTCCAGTAAGGAAATAGGTTTTTCGGCCCACTGCTGTATGGTGATTTCACTGGCGGGACGCGATTCGGCAGCCATCCACCAATGGGAATCGTTGGCGCCATATAATACGGTTCCATCATTATTCTGGGATTTCCCCATTTCCATAGGAGTCATGAGGTATACTTCGGAATTACCGCTTTTCAACTGTGTATAGCCAAAGCTATATTCTTCCAGAATCGATGCATTGCCGCAGCCAGTCATGAGTATTGTCGAAGCCGCAAGCACCGTTACCAGGAACTTTCTCATTCGTTTCATGCTATCACCTATTATACTTTCTCACAGACTGGTTTCATTATAACATATTCTCCATAAGAGAAAAAGGATAATTTGTCAATCTGCCGGGCAAATCGACTGTTTCCTTTCTTTTTATTCATATATATATTATGATTAATGTATTGAAGAAGAAATAGCATAATACATAGGATATGTATGTCCGAGGAGTATGGTATGAAGCGTATTGCCGTTATTGCAGAATTTAATCCCTTTCATACAGGCCACGCCTGGCTGCTGTCCCAGGTACGGCAGCAGGCCGGTCCCCAGTCGCTGATTGTGGTCATCATGAGCGGTTCTTTTGTCCAGCGGGGCGAACCAGCATTATTCAATAAGTGGCATCGTGCCGCCTGGGCTGTTGAAGGCGGGGCCGATCTGGTCTTTGAACTGCCAGCAGTGTACAGTCTGTCCAGTGCCGACGGATTCGCCCTGGGAGGCGTATGGCTGGCGTCCCGGCTGGAATGCAGCCATCTGGCCTGTGGTGTCGAACGGGGCACGGCAGACGATTTTTACGCTCTGGCACGGGCTGCACAGGATATACGGCTCTGCAGGGGCAGGGAAACGGCCGGTCGCCAGCAGACTATGGCTGTGGCTGCCCGGATTCCGGAACAAACGGCCTTACTTCTGGATCAGCCCAATGCCCTGCTGGCGGCATCCTACGCCAAAGCCATCGTGCAACAGGACCTGTCCCTGCAGTTCTGGCCAATCCTGCGTCAGGGCAGCCATCACGACCCGTCGCTGGCCCATTCCTTTGCCAGCGCCTCTGCCCTGCGTCAGGATATAATCCAGACAGGCCGCTGCCAGCATCTTCACCGCTATCTGACACCACAAACCCGGGAAGATATGGCCGCTCTCCTCTCACAGGGAGAATACACCGATTATGACCGCTATGGTGATTTCATTCTCCTCCGGAACAGGCTGCTGACACCGGAAATGCTCCGCCAGCTCCCGGCCTTTAACGAAGGGCTGGAGAACCGCTGGCACCGCTGTATGCAGGAGTCCGTCACGTACAAAGAGGCACTGGCTGCCATCAAGACCCGCCGCTATGCCTACAGCCGTCTGTGCCGCATGGGCGCTTATACGCTCCTTTCACCCAGCCGCAGTCTCATGGACCAGTCATACCAGCTAGGTCCTCAATATGCCCGGCTGCTGGCCTTATCTCAAAAGGCATCCTTTTATATAAAAGAAATAAAGAAAGAGCTGCCTGTCATCACCCGCATCACAGCCCCCGGTTCTCTTTCCCCACTGGGCCGGAAACAGCTGGCACTGGACCTGCGCTGCACCGATATGCAGTACTACTGCTTCCATGGCACTCAGGCCCGCCTGTCGCGGCAGGATTATTATCAGTCTCCCCGCATACGCTGACACATTTTCCTTCTAACCCCCATGTTGTCAATGTGGATTTTTTCTGATATGATTAGATTTGTTTTCTATACCAGCAAATCAATTTCACGTTGTGCAAAGGAGGAGTATTTCGTTGTCTATACAACTCAATATCTATCAGACGCTGGCTGCGGCCATCCTGGTGTATTATGCCGGCGT
>NZ_ONTA01000297.1:0-7448 GCF_900320625.1 Megasphaera sp. DJF_B143 | reverse complement strand
TGGTATTTTTTCTGTAGTTGCAGGAATTTGGGAAAATGTATAGAATTGTATAAAGAAGTACTTGCGCAGGCAAGGACTTTTTCAACATAAAACATCCTTGTTAGGAGGTAATGGGAATGACAATTGGCTTATTCTGGTCCCGCTACGAATTAGAGCTTCATGAAAAGAATCTGCGCGAGATCGATGCCAAATATACGTTTTTAATTCATTATGAAATGTGGAACTGGCTGATCGCCAAGATTCCGGAAAAAGTGCAGATACAGATTCTGCGCGGACATAATCATGGTGAAGGATCGTGGTCCTGCCGGCAATGGGTGGAACATATGCTGGACTGGCTGAAAGAAAACAAGCCTGCCGATATATATAATGCCGTTCTCGATAAGATCGCCATTGTCCGTTCCCAGCCGGTAGAAGAAGCGGAGCGTCATGCGGCGCGTACGTTATCCGATGACGAGCTGGCAGAAATGCAGGCTGCCGGGTACTTTAAGTCTGTCCCGCCCAGAACAAGGAACAAATAAGTAAGCGGAGGTGAACTCATGAGGTTTGCTGTAGCCATACGTTTTTTCGTGTGTATCGTATGTTTTTGCCTGACCGCGGCCGTGACGGGGCCTGCTGCATGGGCACAGGAAGCAGAGTCTGCCCGGGTCATTTCCATTTCCGGTGAAATCGATGGCAGCCAGGCAGCACTGGTGCAGCGCGGTATCAGCCAGGCGGAAGAAAACGGAGATAAGGCCATCGTCGTTCGTATCAATACGCAAGGCGGCCGTGTAGACAGTGCGCTGCGCATCCGTGATCTTTTGCGGGAAACATCCATCCCGACAATTGCCCTCGTCACGTCACGGGCCTGGTCAGCCGGAGCGTTGATTGCCATCGCCTGCCGCCATATCGTCATGGCACCGGGAAGCAGCATAGGCGCGGCAGAACCCATACCGGCGACGGAAAAAAATATTGCCGCCCTGAAATCGGAATTCAGTACGACGGCCGCTGATAATGGCCATAATCCCCGCATTGCCGAAGCGATGGTCGATAAAAAAGACGGCCTGCCCGGATATGCCGATGCCGGTGAAATCCTTGCGCTCACGGACGTGCAGGCCCGGGAGCTGAATTTGTCGGAAGGAACGGCGGATACGGCGGAAGAAGCACTGCATCTGTTCAGTCTGGACGATGCGACCGTGTATTATGAAGACCGGAACTGGAAGGATGAAACGCTGGGGATGCTTCAGAATGAATACGTCCGCATGCTGTTTGTCGGGCTTATCCTGGCGGCGGTCCTTATCGAAATCAAAACAGCCGGTATCGGTGTCGGACTGGTAACGGCCTGCCTGCTGGGAGGGGTTATGCTCATATCCGGCGATGGCACACTGGCCGATGATCTGAAGGTCATCGGGGCTTTTATCGGCGGTCTGGTCCTCATTGCCCTGGAACTGGTTACGCCGGGAATCGGCATTTTTGGTGTGGCTGGCATCCTGCTGCTCTTTGGCAGTCTGTTCTGGATGCTCGGGGCGACGGTGCAGGCACTGTATATCCTGGCTGGCGGCATCGTCATTGCCGTCATCCTGTTTTACATCCTGGGCAGACATCTGCCTAAAAGCTGGTTGTTTGCCAAAGTGGCCCTGACGACCCGGTCTACGAAAGAAAAAGGTTATACATCACAGGAAGATAAGAGCAAGTATCTGTTTCAGCGCGGTACGACGATTACTATCCTGCGTCCGGCCGGTACAATCCGCATTGGCAAAGAACGGGTCGATGCCGTTTCGAGCGGAGGCTTCATAGACCGGGATGTAGCCGTGCGCGTCATCAAAGTCGAAGGTGCCCGGGTCGTCGTCGAACCGGTGCCGCCTGGTCCATAAGGAGGTAGGTTATGTCTATGTTAT
This sequence comes from Megasphaera sp. DJF_B143, assembly GCF_900320625.1. Taxonomy (NCBI): domain Bacteria; kingdom Bacillati; phylum Bacillota; class Negativicutes; order Veillonellales; family Veillonellaceae; genus Megasphaera; species Megasphaera sp. DJF_B143. The sequence continues at coordinate 5,574 of NZ_ONTA01000297.1, read as the reverse complement.
CTCTTTTAGCAGCGCCGCTGTTTGTTATTGTCGCTGCTATCATCGTTATTTCATTATTTCTCCATTTCGTGCCACTGGGACTGTGGATTTCAGCTATGGCGGCCGGCGTTTCCGTAGGTATCGTCAATCTTATCGGCATGCGCCTGCGCCGTGTCGTTCCGTCTAAGATCATCCTTCCCCTGGTCAAAGCGAACAAGGCCGGTCTCGACGTCAATGTCAATCAGCTGGAAGCGCATTATCTGGCCGGCGGGGATGTAGACCGCGTGGTCGATGCCCTGATAGCCGCCCACCGGGCGACTATGTCCCTGACCTTTGAAAGGGCCTGCGCTATCGATCTGGCCGGCCGGGATGTCCTGGAAGCGGTACAGATGAGTGTCAATCCAAAAGTCATTGAAACGCCGTTTATTTCGGCCGTTGCCCAGAATGGCATCGAACTTAAAGTACGGGCCCGGGTCACGGTGCGGGCCAATATCGACCGCCTCGTCGGTGGTGCCGGGGAGGCGACGGTCATTGCCCGTGTCGGGGAAGGCATCGTTACCAGCGTCGGCTCGGCAGCGGACCATTCACAGGTCCTGGAAAATCCGGACGAAATCAGTAAGACCGTCCTCAGCAAGGGACTGGATGCAGGAACGGCCTTTGAAATCCTGTCCATTGATATTGCCGATGTCGACGTAGGCCGTAATATCGGCGCCCGTCTGCAGACCGATCAGGCTGAAGCCGATAAACAGATTGCCCAGGCCAAAGCCGAAGAACGGCGGGCCATGGCTGTGGCAAAGGAACAGGAAATGCAGGCCTATACGCAGGAAATGCAGGCCAAGGTCGTCGAAGCCCAGGCAGAAGTACCGCTGGCTATCGCCCAGGCGTTCCGTGAAGGAAATCTGGGCGTCATGGATTATTACACCATGCGCAACGTCATGGCCGATACCAAGATGCGCGATGCCGTAGCCAAGGCAGGCATACCGAAGGCCAAGGCGCAGCCGTCGGCTGTATCGGGCCATCCCGTGACGCCTGCTCCGGAAACACCGGCTGATAAGTAGGTGATGGTATGGAATATATTATTGCCATAATCCTTCTCATGCTCTTGTTTTCCCTGCCCGATGCCCTGCGCCGTAAAAGACGTTATCCGCACCGGGGAAAGCGCCGCAGCAGCCCTATAGATACGCCGCAGCGGCAAAAGCAGACGAGACCGGAGCCATCTCCGCAGAGAGCTTCACAAACCGGACAGGCCCCGGAACAGGGGAAAATGCGTACGGCCGGGCAGGGAACGCGGAATCCGGCGCCAGCCGATACGGGACGCCTGGAAGGCAATCACCGTCCGGCCGCTGCGGTTATCGGCACGACAGCGGAACCAGTCACCGTTCCCGGCGCTCCTGCCGTCGTATATTCCTATGTCCAGCCGCCGGCCTGGAGCGGGCTCTCCGGTGAAGCACGGGATATCTATGCAGGTCTTGTCTGGTCGGAACTACTGCAGAAACCTGTTTCCCTGCGGGATAGAAAATAAAGATACGGCCGCTGGCAGATTGCTGACGGCCGTGTTTTACTTGAGGTAAACGATATGATTACAGAAGAAAAAATATACATAGGGAACATTCCCTGCCTGAAAATAGCGTGTCATGAAGATGTAAAAGGCGTAGTCATTTTTTATCATGGCTGGACATCGACAAAAGAACTGCAGTCCCTGCGCGGCCATATTCTGGCAGCATACGGGTATGATGTGCTGATTCCCGAGGCCATCCATCACGGGGAGCGGGGCATCATCGATTACGAAGAAAATCCGGCAGCGTATGGGAAATTCTGGCAGACCATATTCCAGAATCTCCGTGAAGCGCCGCAGGTCATCGCCTATGCCAAAACCTGGCATGATGATGTGCCGCTGGCCGTCATGGGACATTCCATGGGCGGATTTACGGCTCTGGGGGTTATGACGTGGAACCGGGATATACAGGCGGCAGTCGCCATGAATGGCTCCGGCTGGTGGGATGAATCAGACCGCCGTTTCCGGGCAGGACTGCCGCTGGAACCGATGGATTTTCTTCCGCAACTGCGCCGTGAAATCAGCCGGTGGGATCCGTACACTCATACGGAAAACCTGGAAGGCCGTTCGGTGCTGGCGTTGACTGCCGGCAATGACGATACGGTTGACCCCATGGCCCAATCCTACTATATGGATAAGCTGTATACCCTGGCAGGCGTACGGAGCCGGTTCATCACTTATCCGGGGTTGAAGCATTTTGTCACGACGAATATGATGGGCGATGCCGTAAACTGGCTTACCGACGTATTATAAGAAAACGACCTGTCCCATGATGGTTTTCTCCTATCATGTGGCAGGCCGTTCCTTTATCTACGGCAAACTAAAAGCGAAATACGATGAAGTTTTATGCGTGATCATCAGGGAAGGCTTTCGGAAAAATCGAGGCCTTCATCCGTTGCGTAATACGTACCTTCTTCTTTTCCCGGTTCGAGATATTTTTTATCCACCAGCCCTTTCAGGAGCACTTCGTCTACCGGGCGGGGATCGAACATGTCTTCCGGACGGGCTTCTTCCCGTTCGACGACGGCAATGACACTGGCTTCCAGCTCTTCTTTTGAAGGGGTTCCATTGGCGTAGTAAATACGCGGGATATACATGGGAAATTCCTTGCAGGATTTATAGAAAAACTGGCCGATAGCCCGGGCTTCACTCAGGCTGTTGTGCATATCCAGATCAATACCCATTTCTTCACAAATGGCATCCAGTTTATGGGAATCAAAGGTGTACAGTTTTTTTGCTATTTCCAGAGTATCGATAAAACGAAATTCCGGCGGCTTGATGCCAAATACGGTAAGGGCGTGGGTGATACAGCCGATGACGTAAGGCGCATTGTGGCAGACCAGCGTGTGGCCGATAAAATAGTCTTTCATGCCGGCATTCCAGTATTCGCCAAATTCGTCGGCTTTGCTCAGGAGTTCCCAAGTTACATCGGGATTTTTTAAGTCACGCAAATCTTTTTCCGGAGGCTGGATATAAAAATAATGCTGATCCTTTAGTTCACCGCCGGCAAATTCAGCAAAGCCTATGAGACAGATGGAGTAGGGCTGCCGGGAAGCCAGTTCAATAGAGACAGCAGTAAACTGCTGAGGCTTGCGCCGCGTGTATTCAACGGGGCCGATGGGATACTTGTAATATCCGTCAGACGGCTTGATATCGAACTGGTGAAGATTCTGGATTTTGATATGAGTGCGTTTTTCTACGGCTTCCTTCGCTTTCTGCTTACGGCTGCGCCGCCGGATGGCCATAATCATAGAGTAGAGGACGGCAGCGACAAACAGAAAGGAGACAATCATACCGCCGTAATGAAGTAAAGTGTTCATATCCATGGCTATCAGTTCCTTTCGCTGTTTTTGGCATCTTTCTTTTTATCGAAGGTATGATAGAATGTCATATTATAGCAATTGAAAAAGGCATTGTCTGCTGCTTTGCCGTTGACGGAATAGCGATCTGTCGTCGCAACTTCCGGGTCGGGATTGATGGTTTGTGCCGATGGGGTGCCTTTCAGCGTATCGTAGGTCATCGTAGACAATGTCTGCGTCCGGACCGTCTGGGCGTTAAAGTTATAGAAGAAATTGTTCTGATAACCTGTCGCCGTATTTGTAGAGTAGTCATAAGTCAGTACGGTGGCCTGGATGACATAATAGGGAGGGTCGTAACGGATGGAATTGATGGAATTCATATCAATGTAGGATTCGGTCATTTCATCGTGGCCCACCTGGATGTAACGGGGGTTGTCATCAAAAAACATGGCTGAGGCCAGTGTGCAGCCAAAAGCAGCCGCTACCATAAGGGCAGATGCTATTTTTTTAAACATGTCGATCTTCTCCTTTGAATGTGTAATTCAGATACCATATATTATAGCAGATATTGGAGCAGATTAAACATAAATATCCGTAATAGGTAGCAAACAGGAGTTTGCCGATTGAAGTCGAATTATATATAGAGAAAGATGAATTGGGAGTGATATAGTGTCTGTTTTATATATTGGTCTGCCTTTTTCCCGGTGGGAAGCAGATGAAGCGCTGAAGAGAGACGAGGAGAAACGGATTGCCTCCTTTCAGCGGGCCGGCCTGTCTCTGGTACCCGTCAACGGAGGTGCGGGAAGCAGCCGAATATGCCGTCATTACGGATGGGATGATTCGTTTGTTTGTGAAAATGAACTGCCCGGTGAAGAATTCCTGACGGATCATGTCTTTTGGGAAGATTATATGCTATTGTATATTTCTCCGGGAGCGGCCCGTTCTGATGCATCGTATCAGCAGTTTGCAGGGCAGGCGGCACGGATCGGGGCAGATAATGGAATGTTTGTAGCAGCTGATTTATGCGGCGTGACGGAACCGGTCCCCTGGCAGCACCAGGCGCATATTATCTGGCGCAGAGGCGCAGAACCGTTTCCCTGTGAGGGAAACTGCCGCCTGAGTCTGGCCTTTGATGGACAGCAGATTCATGTTGCCGGAATGAAAGAAAAAGTATATCATGGTACTATAGCCACAAGGGAAACAATGCCGGCCTTTCTCCAGTCGTTGTTGCACGGTGCAACACTGGAAGAGGCGTTACAGGCAGAAACGGAAATATAGTGCAGAAATATGGGATAACGAAGCGCAATTTACAGAGGAGGTATTATTTTGACCAAAACATTAACCGAAGAACATCCTTTACGGGCTGCCATACTGACGATCAGCAGCAGCCGGACATTTTCCAATGATACGAATGGATTAATGATACAATCCGCTCTTACCCAGGGCGGTCATCAGGTAGTCGATTACCAGATTGTCCGCGACGACCGGGATGAAATACTGAATCATCTTCACGAATGGGTCTGCAGTGTCGATGTCGTCATTACCAGCGGGGGTACGGGACTGGCAAAACGGGACGTGACGCTGGAGACGATAGAACCTCTTTTTGACAAGCCGGTTCCGGGATTTGCCGGTCTCATGACGGCCATGGCGTACCGTAATGATTGTGGTGTACAGTCCCTGGCATATCGTTCCAGTGCCGGAATCTGCCGCCAGTGTCTGATATTCTGCCTGCCCGGGCTGCCGAGACTGATTAAACTGGGCATGGAAAAAATCATTTTACCAGAAGTGTTCCACCTGTATGAAGAACTGCAAAAATAAAGGGAACGGATGAGGGAAAAAACCGTCCCCATAATCTGCCTGCAGACGGCCGGACTATGGGGACGGTTTCATTTGTCTTATACAAGTAAAATCCCTGTAATCGTATGATTACAGGGATTTTACCTACATGAGCTGGTGGGCCTACTTGGATTCGAACCAAGGACCAACCGGTTATGAGCCGGGGGCTCTACCGCTGAGCTATAGGCCCATGTAATGAGATTTCACGGGGAAACCTACCAAAACATTATAATACGACTAGCCACTGTACGTCAAGGAGAAGTTTGGGAGGTATCAGTGAAAAAAGAGGAACGCCGGGACGTTCCTCTTTTCCGTACCAGTAGATTATTTGTAGGCTTTCTGATAGATTTCCACGACATCGGCTTCGGACAGGTCGATGCGGTCGCTCTTGAACAGGAAGGCCAT
>NZ_ONTA01000016.1:0-3978 GCF_900320625.1 Megasphaera sp. DJF_B143 | reverse complement strand
TATGGTCGATATGCTGTCGTTCTGGAAATACACCGCCTGGATTCCAGTCTCACTGATCCTATATTCTGCCATTCTGGCCCATACCAATGAACCAATAGCCCGCGAATACCTCATTCCGCGCGTACTGCAAGCCTTGTTTGGGATTTGTATTGCCATTACGATGTATCTGGGCACGCGGAAAATTCATTATGCCATCGAACTCAAGCGTGAAAATGCGGCCCTGCTGACACAGATGGAAATGTTCGCCGACTATACGCGGATGCTTCAGTCCGCTCAGCGGCGCATGTCCATATACCGCCATGACACACGGCATCAGCTGCGCCTTCTGTCCAAGTTAATCCAAGAAAAAGACGATACAGCTTCACTGGCCTTACTGAAAACGCTCACGCAGGAACTGGCTCAGACCCGTCCCTATCACTGGGGAGAAAACACCTGTATCCGGAAGACACTGCTTCCGCTCATCGAGAAAGCCCGGGAAGACGGTATCCCCGTCATGGCAGACCTCTCGCTGGCGCCGCATCTTCCCTTTGAACAGGAACTGGCTCAGGCGGCCGCCCGTCTGGTAAACGCCGCGATTGCCGTCAGCCGCTCTCAGGATAAAAGCAAGCAGTCTATCACAATCATTGCCCGTCAGACAGAAACGACAATCATGCTTCTCATCGGCAACCGTCAGACCGGCCCGGTATTGATGGATGCTGAAGGGCATCCACAAAACGGCCCATATGCCGAAGTGATACCGGCCCTGCATCAGTTTATAATAAATCATCAGGGAGTCGGCCGATATACCTGCAAGAAGGGATGGGTTATCGCCAACGTGCGTATTCCCTGTAAGGGAGGTGCGGCCGTATGATATGGATACTCATTACTACCTGTCTGCTCACCCTGTCCATTGTACCGCCGGCCTATCTGCAGTATGCTTCTTTTGCCCCCTTGCTATCCATAACGCAAAAAAAATGGGTGTGTGCCGGATACGCTGTCTGTTTCATGGCAGAAACACTGGTCCTGATCTATCTCTTTCTCGGCGGGCAGTGGTCCCACTCTATTTTCATGTTCAAAAAGCTGTATTCCCTTTTATGGATTCCCTATTTTATCTGGGCCGTCATCATCATCCGTCCCTATTTTTTCCGGCATATCTACGTATTTGCCCTGCGCACCATATTCATGCTGATGCTCCATACCTTCATCTATTACGTATTCTATGTATTCATTCATCTGGGCATCTTACCTGTCAGCGAAAGCTTCCTGCTCTACCCACTCGAACTGTTTGTTTACACCATCAGTTATATACTCTGTCTGCCTTTCCTGATCCGGTATTTCAATGAAATATTCCGCAATGACCATGCGCTGAGCACACGGGTTTACTGGAAATATATCTGTGTCCTTCCCTGCCTGCTCCTGGCAGAATCTCTGTTTTTGTCACCCAGTCTATCCCCAATGTAATCTATTTCGAAATGCTGGTGCCACGAATCATCATTTCCTGCGCTACCCTGCTCGTCGCCCTGAGCGTACGGGCCGGCATCAATCAGGCTGATGCCATTTATTTGACGCACGAACGCAATGACGCCCTGGCCGCTCAGATCCAGTCCAATCAGAATTACGCCCAGTCGCTGAATGAATCACAGACATTGATGGAACAGTTTTACGAAAAAAGACGGGAATATTTACAGAAATTGACAACCCTCATATCGGATCACGACTATGATAAAGCCCTGGCCCTGATTGAACACATAGGTCTGAAGCTCAATCAGACCAAACGGCAGCAGTATTGTAAAAACGCGGTCGTCAATGCCGCCCTTACGACTTATCTCAGTGCGGCCATACGCAAAGGTATCGCCGTCACGGCCCAGGCCGATATCCCGGACTGCAGTCCGGCCTTCAGCACGGACCTGTCCATGGTCTTTTCCAATCTCATTGAAAACGCTGTCCATGCCAGTGAAAAACAGGCAGAAGGCAGGCGCGTCCTGACGCTTCTCGTCGTTCGTCAGGAAGATATGCTGAACATTCTCATAAAGAACCGCTTCGATGGCACGGTCATATTTAACGAAGACGGGCTGCCAACGACCGATGCCCCGGGCCACGGTATCGGCATGAAATCCTTGGCCCGCTTCCGGGACGAATACCATGCCAATGTCATCTGTACCTGCGAAAAGGGCTGGTTCAGCACCTACATCCGGCTGGCACTGCCAGACACATAACATCTTCTAAGAAACAACAAACAGGCTGTCGCAATGTAAGCTACGAAAGCTATTTTGCGATAGTCTGTTTTAGTTTGCCAAAGGGCCGTCCCTTTGGCAGATACATCATGCTGCAGATGGAGAAATCTCATGTATGACCCATCGCTTATTGACAATATCTCACCAAATAACAAGACTGCCGCATCCTGAATGAAATTCAGGATGCGGCAGTTCGTCATGCCTTTTGCTTCCGCCTCTGACGGTGCAGGGATTCAGCGTTTGTTATGCCTTGTTCTGGGCAGCCATAGCTTTCAGTTCTGGTTTAAATTCTTCTACCAGTTTCGCTTCTGCTTTGGCGCCTTTCTGCAGGGCTTTGTAAATGATTTCTGCCATTTCATAGCGGGTCATCGTGCGTTCGCCATGATACTTGCCATCTTCATACCCCTGGATGATGCCGTTGCCAGCCAGGCGGGATACGGCTTCATATGCCCAGTGGTTTTCCGGTACATCGGGGAATTCCTTGGACAGGTTCGGATTGAGGACAGACAAGAGGGCATCCATCTGATGCTGCAGGGTATTGACCTGGGATTCGAGATTCTTGACGTATTTTGCGCTTTCCGCCATCTGTTTATTCCGTGCTTTGTTGCCGCCGCGGCCGATGCGGACCGCTACGCCGCCGCCGATCATATTGTCATCCGAGCCGACTGTACCGGACAGGTTGACCATGACGTCTTCATTGGGACGATAGAAGAGGCCCAGAGCCGTAGCCGTTTCGTTCTTGTAATTACCAACGGCTGCTGCGACATTGAACTTGGAATCGGCGTCAAATTCGAGAGGATGGAGGTTGGCCATAGCTGCTGCGTTAGCACCAACTTCGTTGATGCGGCTGTCCATCTTGCTGACGCGGCGGTTGGTTTCATAGAGCTGTGATCCATTGACCGCATCCAGGCTGTTGGCCGAAAGTTCTCCCGCTGCCACGTTGGTGATCTTCTGATTATTGGCGTTGATGCCGTTATCATCAATATAGGTCTTGTCGCCGACTTTGTACGAAGAAGCTGTCATGCTGCCCGATACGCTGGCATTGCCGCCTACGCTGAGGTCTTTGGCAACGGTGACCGTATCCTGGAAGTTCGCGGCTCCTGCTACATCGAGGGTGCCATCAATAGTCGCGTTGTTGGTCACATGCAGGTCTTTCGTAGTAGTCGTGCCACCGACCGTGAGGTCTTTCATGACTTCAGCATAATCCATAGTCGCTTTGCCCGTTTCGAGGGTATTGCCGGAAATGGTCGTCTTCGTAATCGAACCGTCGCCGATTGCCGTGTTGTGGTCCGTATTTTCGAAAGTCGTGCCATCCGTCGTCGTAGTCACGGTGCTCTTGCCTACCGTATCTTTGATGCTGGTAGTTGCCGTGTTTTCAATTTCTGCCGCACTGTTGGACAGTTTTTTTTCCGCCTTGTTCACCAAGTTCTTGGCATCGTTGGTAATCGTTCCCTGTTTTGCCGTATTGGTGATATCCGCGCTTCCCTGACTTACGCTGGTGCTGGAAGTTCCATCGCTTGTGCTGACAGTCGTATTGACAAATCCATTGTCGGCATCTTTCAGGATATCAATGATGCTGCCGCTGACCAGTTTTTCCGTCGAAGTCGTTGCCGTCTTAACAGAAGCATTGTACTGGGTATCGCTAGCTTTAATCAGCTGTTCCGATTTGTCTACGGTGTTGTTGGTGTTGTTGGACTTGGTCCCGTCGGTGATGGAAGAGGCAAGGCTCTTTGCATCCTGGTTCACAACGGTGGTATTGGTGCCG
>NZ_ONTA01000025.1:0-5034 GCF_900320625.1 Megasphaera sp. DJF_B143 | reverse complement strand
TAATATTCCGTATCATCCATCAGGCTGTCCCGGCCAAAGCGGGTACGCAGGTCCTGACGTTCCAGATGCCACTGATCAGAAGCGAGGCTCCACGACGGGTCGTAGTTGGGCGACTGCATATTGAGGATGCCGCAGATAAATTCATATTCCAGATCATTAGTAAAATACGCATTCTGGTGCTCTTTGACGGTGCGGGTGATTTGCGGATTCCGCGCCGTATAAGCGTCTGATAAGTAGACGAACATAGGGATGCGGAGGACTTTAAAGCTGGAGCCATCCGGGGCACGGGCTACGTCCGGATCGGAACCGTGGTCGGAGAAGTAAATCATGGCATCGAGGTTCAGATTCTGACGGCCATAATCATAAATCTGCTGGAGAATCCAGTCCGTATAGAGAACGGTGTTGTCAAAATCGGCTTCTTCATTGATCTTACCATCGTTGAAGTGCTGGAATTCTGCCGGGTACCGGTTGCGGTATTCGATATGGCTGCCCATAATGTGGAGGACAATGAAATTCTTTTCATCGGGATTTACCTGATTGAGGAATTTCAGCAGGGCTTCGTCATGGGTCGATTCTTTGAGATCCCGGTCTACCCATTCGGATACGTCGGCTGTATTGGCAACCAGGGTGATGGGCGTATCGGCGACGCCGACAGATCCCTGGTTGCTGAACCAGTACGTTTTATACCCGGCTTTTTTTGCCATGTCAATGATAGAAATAGACTGGTTAAATTCCTTATTATTATAGAAATTAGATTCTGTCAGGGCGTGCTCCAGAACGGGGACGGTATACCAGACACAGGCGTAAGCGTTGTTAAACAAGGTAAAACGGGGATTGCTTTTTTCTGACGTCAGCCAGGGCGTGTTGGGAACATGATCCGGATTATAGGCATTCATGAGTGTCCGCGTTTCCGATTCACCGATGACGACGATGATTGTATCGGGATACTGCGCCGGATTCAGTTGGACTGCCTGGAGATTGGCAAATTTGCTGGAGTGGTTCTCGGCATAGAGTGCGGACCGTTCCATATAATCATGAGTATCCAGGAAGGTACGGATGGGGAAGCATTCCGGAAAAATTTCTTCTCCCAGGGCGCCGATGGAAGGCAGCACAATGACCAGTGAGAGCAGTGGCAATACTTTGCGGTATAACGTCGTGCGAGGTAATGGCTGTTGCAGATACTGGCAGATGACAAAAAAGGCAATCAGGGCTGCTACAAAGAAAAGAGCGAGCAGCATATTACCTAAACCGAGGGAACCGAAATATTCCTTTACTTCCGCAGGGCCGGTCTGAAAAATCAGAAGGGCGCCCGATGTGGTGATGGAGGAATGATAAAGATAATAATATCCCCATTGCAGGACGATGACCGAAATGGCCAAAAGCTGGATCAGTGTCATGAGAACCATCCGCACTTTTGGTGGGGCATATTGGCTCAATGCCATAGAAAGGCAAAACAAAATAGCAAAAAAATACAGCCCCACATAAATGTCATAAATATTGTTTAAATAGACGGTATTACTATTTAATAATGTATTATAACTCAGTACGGGACCTGTTATAATCCAGGAAATGCCAATGATGGCATTGGGGAGGATGGCTGAAAGAGTCAGGTGTTTCCAGTATAAAGCCAACGATAACGTAACGGCGGCAACGGCCGGTATGAGGCCGAAGGTCATATCTTCGATGTTATCTTCACCCAGGCCTAGTGACACGAGAAGCTCCCATTGGAAGCATAATGCATATATGACGGCAAAGATACAAATAAGGTAGAAAATCTGGCGTCCGGTATTGCCCCTGGCCATTGAAGAATCCTGATTTTTCCTGCATGAAGGTGCAGGACGTTTTTTGTGAAAACCTAACATAGGATGACGCTGCCTTTCTGACATAATATCTATTTGTAAAAAGTCCGGGTACTTCATGTAAGAATCCTGTAAATAGCGGACCGTCCTTATTATACATCATTATAAGTTCTTTACCTAGAGGAAAAATGGTTCTTTTCACCAAAAAAATGAAAAAAACTAAAAAAAGTACTTGCCAAAGTGCGCGATACATGATACAATTCTTTTTGTTCGAGGCACTCAGGCCTCGGAACTGGAAGTGGAAACGGCCTCGTGGTGTAGCGGTTTAACATGTCGCCCTGTCACGGCGAAGATCGTCGGTTCAAATCCGATCGAGGTCGCCATATTCGCTCAGGTAGCTCAGTCGGTAGAGCAGGGGACTGAAAATCCCCGTGTCGGCGGTTCAATTCCGTCCCTGAGCACCACAAACAATTTCATATGCGGTCGTGGCGGAATGGCAGACGCGCTACTTTGAGGGGGTAGTGAACGTAAGTTCATATGGGTTCAAGTCCCATCGACCGCACCAACAGATAGCGAAGGTTTTCAGTAGATTTACTGGAAACCTTTTTTATTGTGTATGTGGAATAATCTGCTTCTGCCAGGAATTATATTCATTCAGTTTTTTGATTGAGTGCATCGTATTTTTTTATCGCCATTGGGGGGGCATTTTTTATTGTCATAAAACGTGATACGTGCTAAGATAAAAATAATTTCAAGGCTTATAAATGAAAAAATATATATAAACACGATTGAATCATTATCGTTTTTAATGCGCATCGTGTTTTCTGGGAAAGAATGTGATTTTTTGAAAACCCTGATTAAAAATGGCCTTCTCATTGATCCGGCTAATGCGGTACAGGCGAAACTGAATCTGGTGCTGGAGGATGATCACGTGCTGGGTGTGACAACGGAGGAACCGGAAGCCGATACGATCATTGATGCGGCAGGTCAGGTCGTATCTCCGGGCTTTATCGACATCCACATGCATGAAGATTTTGTAACGCCCCAGGGCACTCTGGAACAGAACGAAAACAACGCCATTTTCGGCTGTATGCTGCGCATGGGTGTGACGACGGTCCTGGGCGGTGAATGTGGTGTTAACCGCTATAATCCTATACAGTATCTGGATATCGTGGACCGCGATGGAGCTCCCGTTAATGTGGCTCTCCTGGTCGGGCACAGCTGGCTCCGGGAAGCTGTCGGTCATGCGGATAAGTACAGTCATGTGACAGATGATGAACTGCAGGCCATGGTGCCGCTTTGTCGGCAGGCACTGGATGCTGGCTGCTTTGGTATTTCCTATGGGATGCGCTATGTGCCAGGAATCGACCGCCGGGAATTTGTGACGACGGCCCGGACCTGCGTGTCAGACCGGCGACTTATCGCAGCCCATGTCCGGGATGATGCGGCAGGCATATTTGCAGCGGGCCGGGAATTTCTTGATGTGGCCTGCGAACTGGGACTGCCGGCGGAAGTGTCCCACATCGGATCCATGGCGGCATTCGGTCAGATGGAAGAGTTTTTGCAGATGATCGATGCCTATCGCCTGAACGGTCTCGACGTGACCTGTGACTGCTATCCCTATTATGCCTTTTCTACGGCAATCGGTTCGACGACGTATGATGATGGGTGGCTTCAGAGATACCATTGCGATTATGATGTGGTGCAGATTTGTGAAGGAACTTATCAGGGACGGCGCTGTACGAAGGCGATGTTTGAAGAAGTGCGCCGGACCCACCCGGAATATCTCACCGTCTGTTATGTCATGAAAGAGCAGGAAGTTGATATGGCACTTTGCAATCCCGGTGTCATGATTGGCAGCGATGGTATCCTGAATCATGGGCAGGGCCATCCCCGTGCAGCCGGAGCATTTCCCCGCGTATTCAGCCAGTTTGTCCGCACAGGAAAACTCTCCTTGTACGAAGCCGTCCGCAAAATGACGGCTATGCCGGCGGCGCGCATGGGTATTTCCCACAAGGGAAATCTGGCAGCCGGATCTGATGCCGATGTTGTCATTTTTAATCCTCACGTCATTGCCGACGGAGCGACCTTTGAGAATCCGGTTCTGCCGGGCAGGGGGATTTCACATGTCCTGCTCGGCGGCCAGGTGGCAGCCCAGGATTGTCAGGTGACCCAGTGGCATCTGGGACGTTCTGTCCGTAAATAATTTAAGGGGGAAATATAGTATGGAATATGGTTTTCTATCAGTTATACCACCGCTAGTGACAATTGTACTGGCTCTGGCTATACGAAATGTGTTTATCGCTCTCCTGGTCGGGATTTTCATGGCAAGCATGACGCTCAGTCCGGATATTTTTACGGGGATTAATGCAACCTTTTATAATGTCGTAAAGACCTTTGCCAGCAATGGCAATACGATTGTTATCATGTCCCTGCTCCTGATCGGGGCGATGCTCTATCTCATTGAACGGTCCGGCGGTATCGAAGGTTTCGTCGATATTATGGTCCGCAAAAAGAGCATCATCCGTTCCAAAAAAGCGGCAGCCTTTTTTACCTGGCTTCTGGGGATTGTCATCTTCACGTCCGGCTCGCTGAGCTGTATGGTCACAGGGTCTATTGCCCGACCCCTCAATGACAGCATGAAAGTGTCTCATGAAAAAGCGGCATTTCTCATTCATACCACATCGACACCTTGGTGCGTATTGCTGCCACTCAGTGGCTGGCTTGGAGCGATGACAGGCTATCTGACATCGGGCGGCGTTCCTGCCGATCAGGCCATTACTGTTCTGTTTCAGTCCATTCCTTTGAATTTTTATTGTATTATAGCTGTCGTTTTTGCCCTGATTTCCTGCCTGGCTCCTGTCGATTTCGGACCGATGAAAAAAGCGGAAGAACGGGCGTCTCAGACGGGCTATCTTGATGATCCGTCCCATGTAGCTGCCAATGCTTCCCAGAATGCGACTAAATTGGCGCCTAAAGCAAAACCGCATCTGGCCAACATGATTGTGCCCATTGTCGTCATGATTGTGACCATTATCGGTGTCCTCTACGTAACCGGTTCGGGCAACCTCACCAAAGGCGCTGGCATGCAGGCATTGCTCTGGGGATCGGTCTTATCAGTACTTTCTATTTCCATCATGTGTCTCGTAGAAAAAGTATTTACCCTGGAAGAACTGACCAGTGAAATACTGAAAGGCATGTGCACCATGTTTGGCATTGCCACCATCCTGTGCCT